>JAOUBJ010000011.1 GCA_029860345.1 Candidatus Zixiibacteriota bacterium
TGCGTAGGTTCTTCTCTGAGAAATCCAATTCTCGCATGGGCATATCCTCCTTGGAAAGCTGTTAAGTGGATATGCCCTATTTCTTTGTCAAAAATCCACCAATTTACACAAGAAAATTTACGCTAACCGGCCAATAGCAGCATCTGCGACAGGCTTCAACCTACATCAGAATCACCAGCTTACCCATCTGGATGCTTCCGTCGGGAGATTCAACTGTCCAATAGTACAGTCCGGTGGCGATCATCTGAGTATTGCGCGTTACAAGGTCCCACTCGTGGTCGCGCGCGGTCGGCAACGATGCCTCCATATCATGCTGCAGCTCACGGACAAGGTCGCCATCGAGAGAATGAATTCGTATCGTGCACTTGGGCGGTAGATTGGTGAAGTGTATGGCGCGCACTCGATAGTCCGGACGGTCGATTTCATTTCGTCCCTCGAAGCCGCGAGCACGGTAGTCACCATCGATTCGGTAAGGGTTCGGGTATATGTAAATCTGGTCATTTGTCCCTGCTGCCTCGGCCTCAGTGTTGAACGGATAAGCCTCTTGCACACCCACAGTTTTGGATGTCTCCAGCGCATCCAGGTTACTCTTGGGTGAACCGAAGTCAAAGGCTGTCACGTTGACCCAATACGAGACAGTGGGCAAGAGATTGTCGATAGTGAACTCATACTCGAAGAACTTGAGGTATCCATCTTCGGTGTAATCCTCGTCAGTCAGTTCTTCGGACGATAACGATCTCGGATCGCGCTGATTGGGGAAACGTTTGCGAATAGAATGTTCGTCCTCCGGGCGGTACTGATTATAATCATGCTCGACAAAGTAGAAAAGCGAGTCGGTGTGGTCGGGATGCACGTATGGATCACCCGGCGAGTAGAGAAGCGGGAGGAATGCAGAGTCGTTGCATGGTTCCACGCCGCGTCCGTACAAACAGCGAAGGCTGTCAAGCGTGTATGGTATGTCGTAGAGTTCCCATGTGCGGATGGGTCTGCCGTCCTCGTCACGGCGGCTGTCGTCAAATACAAACTTGTCGTAGTTTTCGTTGTCGTACGAAGCGATCAGGGCGAGACTCGTCGCCCGGCTGTCGCGACCGAAGTAGACGCGGTATCCTTCGAAGTCGGGAATGTGCAGAAAGATATCCTTCTCGACTTCGGATCGTTCTCCGTTGAAACGAACATGCACGCCGCCAACCAACGACGTTAGCCAGACATACGGCGCCGGTGGTGGCGCTGCTCCACGCCAGTCGGCTACGCCATCGCCACGATACCACTCCGTGTCGGCAGCGGTGATCAACCAGCCGGAGTCGGTGAGCATGGAGTCATAGACGCAAATACGAGACTCGCCGTAGTAGCCATCGCCGTCGGTGTCGATGCCCGGGTTGTCATAGATCCATTGTGCCCACATTGTGTTTTTGGCCAGATCGGAGAAGTCGAGGTTGGCATAGTATGCGACCGGATCATAGGACGTCGAGCGGAGATTGTTCAGATTGTTGACATCATTGTGAAAGTTCTCCCCGGCCACATAGGCAAAGACAAGCGAAAGTGACTGTCCGGGGTAAAGCGTGTAAGCGCCTTGAGAGAGCAGATACTGGATAAATGCTCCGTCGGAGATGTCGGGAGCCAGTTCCTGATCGGGGTAGAGCCAGGTGGAGTCGAGATCCGAAATGTTGGCTGTGAAGGCCTGGTCATAGTCGAGTTCGTAATTGCTGAGCACGTGATATTTGTTCACGTCACCCTTGGGTTCACCTAACCCGCCTGTGCGGAAGTCACGAAAATTGGCCCGCCGTCTCGGACCAAAATCACGGTTCGGATAGAATCCATTGGGTGCCCACCAGTTGAAGGTAGGTCTGTCGGCATCGCCCGGCGTGTGGAGAAGCGTAGCTCCGGTTACATGGCGGCACGAAGCCTCCAGACTCCCAATACTCCAACGCGGCGGATCGATCCATTCCCCCCGACTGGGGTCACCGTCATTGTCGGCGCACCAGGCAATGTTGACCGTGTCGACAAAGCCGCATCCGAATGGAGAGGAGACGTGGGTCAGGAATCCACAAAGATCATAATATCCGCTATTCTCGGTACCTACGTTTACGATGAAACGCAGCCCAAGGTAGACATCGTTCAAAACATTATCGCTTATGTTGCGAATGTCGAGATCGAACAAGACAAAATCTTCAGCGTATTCGTACGACCATGCATACGAGTTTTGGGTAATCTCAAGACCGAGCGGAATGTGAGGCCCGTGTCGGAAATAGTCTGCAGGTCCCTCTCCCGCGTCCACGTACGTACAGATGCGATCCTGTTCGGAGACAGCATCCGGGTCCCCCCCGTCAGGTCCGTTGATAGAACGCGCCCGGATTTCCCCAAACGGGGGAATTTCCGGAAGCATTTCACGACCAATAGAGACCAGCGTGTCCCGGCCGACGACACTACCGACCCACAGCCAACAGTTATCGAGATACAAGACAGGATAACCCTGGGGGTAGTGACAACCCCTGACCAGACCTTTGCCGGTGATAAAGTCAAGGAGAGGTGCTTCCGCCGAAGTAATCGGGGCACCGCTTCCGATCTGCAGTTGGATCTTGCCGATATCGTGCATCGAGAAATGCGAACTGATATGATGGTCCAGGCTGTGATTAGGACTGCCCTTGTCAGCACGGCTGACTTCCCGCGCCTGCAAAAGACTGGCACCGGATAAGAGCCAGACAACAGCAAAGATGCTAACGAAACGTTCCACCATCTAACCTCCCACTGCCCGTCTTCGAACCACAGAGATCCATCGCGACATACCTGTAGCGCCACGCTGCAAATCCTGCGGCTGTAACTTGTCTCCCTACTATAATTAAGCGAAAGTGCAAAGATAGGTCAAGGCAAAAAACGCGAGAATCGCTTGACAAGGTCTTTCATGTATAGTATGGTGCCATCGGAAGCGTATTTAATCATCAGTGAATTCGACAACATGCAGGGATAGGCGCCACCCACCTGTGTCCAGTAGAGTGCTTAGGTGCAAGCGGTGACTTATGGCTTCCAAGTAACACCATGAACGTCGGATGTTGTCTTCCGACCAACTTGATAATTGGAGGAGAGCCATGGCAAGCTTAGACTTTAAGAAGATCGGTGTAGCTGTACTTATCTTTGCGGCGGTGATTACAGTTGCCGTGATTGTCGGCGTCGAAGCCGGCAACTTTTATAACGAGCGGGCTGCCAAACAGAGCCGAAGTGATTTTACGGAGTATAAGCTGGCCCAAATGCAGACCCTTGGGGTCGGCGGTAAGCTCCAGGACCACACTTTCGAGAACCTTGAAGGTGCGGACGTACGATTGTCAGACCTGGTAACTGACCGCGCTATCGTCCTTTTTTTCGATGTCGCTTGTGGTAGTTGTCTTGTGGAATTGGAACAGATGCAGACGGCCCTGGCGGATTCTCTTCGACGCCGCATTATCCTGATCTCACATGATGATCGGGTCGATTTGCAAGAGGCGCGCACCGCCTACAACATTGATGCGCATATCTTGTGGGATCAGGACAACTTCTACGCACATAACCTGGAAATAAACAACAGACCGTTCAATGTCATGATTGATTCGACCCTTACGATCAAGAAGATTGTAGTCGGTGTGATGGAGGGCTCTGAGTTCAGCGACTTTATGAGTGATTAACACGCAAATACATAGGGTGACTCTCTAACGGGGTTGTTGTTCTGGAGAACGTCTTAATTCACGGAGGTGATGTTATGATCAAGAGAATTGGTGAGGTGGCCGTACTGCTCTTCGTAGGTGTGTTTGTCCTCAGTGTGGCCTTCACAATCACGGCAAGTACTACTCACGCCCACATTTGTGGCTGGTTGACTTGTTGCGAGTGGACGACTCCCTGCAGCGCGGGAAAGGGTATCGAGTTCCATAAGGATTTTCCCGGTTATCCAGATAAGTGTGGTTGCTCATGCGCCCCCGAACCCCCGCAGAACCCCAATAATTGCCCGTTAATCTGTCCCGATATATGTTGATACCAGTCTGATTTAACACATATCCCTGTTTAGGAGTCTCCCCCAAGGCCCCCACCCCGGGGGCCATTTTGTTGTCGCTCCTGATCATCCGCTTGTTAGCTTATCCTTCGACTCCGCTCTGGGTGACATGGCAGAAAGGGTGCTGCATATCGCGCCCAACCTCTTATTCAACAAGACCTTAACCTGTAAGCCGCACCAAAAAGGCCTTGACTTGCATTGATCAATTCTGGTAATTGGTAAATTGAAGTGGTACATCGTGCGATGACGCCGGTGTCGTTACAATCGATGTGATCGAACGAAAGCGATCACGCGCCGGGAAACTCGGCGGTAAACGAAAACGTAGAAAGAAACGTAAGCTTTATAAAGCGGAGGCCCGACTACGATGAAACTATCCGATCGTGAGCAGGACGGAGTGATGATTTTAGAACCCAGAGGCAAGATCATGGGTGGACCGGATGCAACACTGCTTCACGACAAGTTGTACGAGTTCATCCAGCAAGGCAAGACTCGCGTGGTTATCGATCTCTCGCGTATCGAGTGGATGAATTCGACCGGTCTGGGAATCCTTATTCAAGGCTTCACAACACTGCGCAACAGTGACGGCCAGTTGAAACTTGCCCAAGTGACCGAAAAGATCCAGTCACTGTTGACAATAACAAAATTGGGCGCGGTGTTTGATGCTTATGACTCGGTCGAGGATGCCATTGCATCGTTCAACTAACGACCAACACGTCAACTGAGAGAGTTGTTCATGGTAATGGGTAGGTGCAAAGGCAGCCTGCCTGTTTTTTTGGGAGACCGTCGTATATGATAAAACCCGTTATTAAAGGCAACAGCATTGCCATCCCCTCCGACCAGGAATTTCTGCCGGACGTTGATATCTTCATCGAAGGTATCCTGCGCGGGTTCGGCGCCGACGAATCAATCGTAGCCGATATTGCTATCTCCGTTTCTGAGTTGGTAAACAACGCCATTCTTCACGGCAATAAATCGATTTCGGATAAAGCGGTGACCGTTACGATTTCGAAAGGGAACGGTGAAGTCGCCATCTCGGTGGCCGATCAGGGAGGCGGATTCGATCCGTCGGGTGTAGAAAACCCGATAGATGACGCCAATCTGTTGAAGGAAGTCGGGCGCGGCATATTCATTGTGAAGTCCCTGATGGACAAAGTAGATATCGATGCCTCCGATATAGGCACGACCATTCGGATCACCAAGGAAATATAGTGAGGTCTTGACCATCACGACTGAGGCAGGACAATGAGTGCAGAGTTACTGAGAACACTGTGCTACTTTCTTACCGGTGGCTTTCTGATATTTCTGGCTATCACGATAACTCGTGACAACTTCAGGAGTCGACTGAACCGGATAAGCGGAGCCATGCTGTTTTTTGCAGGCTTGGGACCGTTGTTCATGGCTATGGGCTCCATCCTCGCTTCCTCGGCCCCCGATCCGGCGGTCTTTGAAAACTCGCTCGTGTTCAAGCTGCGCCACCTGTGGGAGTTCTTCTTTCCGCTCCTGCTGGTATTCTCGTGGCAGTTTCCTTTTGATCGTATGGAACGTCTTGGTCACCGCTATCTCAGGCTGGCGATTTTCCTGCCGCCGCTTGCGCATCTTGTGATCGTACTGGGTTTCGATCAACTCTCCTCTGCTCTTAATCTGTTCGATGTAGCATCCACCGACGAGGGATTGTCCAGTCTCATCGTGAAACCACTCTCGATACTGTTCTCGTGGCTGAAACTGATATTGAATGTGCTGCGCGGCTACGAACAATCGATTTTCAGCGCCGTAAATCTCATCTTTGTCGGTGCGGCCGGCTACTTTCTGGAAACCGGCAAGCGGCATGTCACCAATCCCAGGATTTTCACTCAGACCAAATGGGTCATGGCCGGCATGCGTGTCGGCCTGGGTCTTTTTGCGGCGGTCAAACTGGGCGAACTGTTGGCACCCCGGTTGTTCACCGAACCGGTGACCTCCACCCTGTTGGTGTTGGCCCTTCTCTCAGCCTCCGCACTGTTGATTTTCGCCACTATACGGCACCAGTTCCTGGACGTCCAGATGGTGTTTCGGCAGTCGTTCGTCAATACCATCACTTCGGCTTTGCTGGTCGGCGTCTACATTGTGGTGGTGGTACAGAGTCGCAGTATCCTGGCGGCCATGTTCGGTGTGGAGGCGGAAGTGATCAGCTATGGTTTGATAATTCTGCTTCTGTTGTTCTTTCAACCGATCAATAACTGGATCGACGATTTGATTCGTTCGATGTTCATGCGCACACGCACCGATCATCGCAACGTGATTGAACGTTTTTCACGTCAGGTTATCTCGATGTTCGACCCCAGAAAACTGCGACAGATTATTGAGGAGACATTCAAGACAACGCTTCTGGTTAACCGTGTATACTTCGTTCTCTACGACGATAACATCACCGAGTATGCGGTGCTTCCCAGCGATGACTATGACCAGCGCATTGTTGTCAGCCGACAGGACCTGATGTTAAGAGGCATCAACCTACTGGACGCACCTACATACTATCACAGTCTGTCCGATTACGCCGTCAATTCCGAACTGGCGACGCTCCTGGAAGAACGCGGTGTGCGGATGATCCTGCCGATGAAAGACGCCGATCATCTACTGGGATTCGTGGCCCTCACAGACAAGGCGGCCGGTTACCGGTATTCTTCGGAGGATCTCAATCTGTTGGGCGTACTTTCCAACCAGATGGTTTCGGCATTGACCAACGCCCGTCTCTATGTCGAGTCGCTTGAGCGCACGCGACTGCAGGAAGAGATCAACATGGCTCGTCAGATTCAGCTTGATCTATTGCCTTCGGAACCGCCCGCTTTGGGTTGCTCCACGATCTGCGCGCACTCGACGCCCTCACGCACGGTCGGAGGGGATTTCTACGACTTCATCAGAGTAGACTCGGACCGAATCGGCATGGTCATTGCCGACGCCTCCGGCAAGGGGATGCCGGCTGCCTTGATGATTGCGCAGACTCAGGCGATAATTCGCAGTGAGGTCAACAACGGTACGCCCATTCATACCATGCTGAAAAACGTCAACCAACAAATGGCCGATTCTACGTCGTCGGAAAAGTACGTGACTCTGTTTTATGGTGAGCTAAACACCAACACCGGTCATTTCCTGTACGCCAATGCCGGGCATAACTATCCCATCCTGGCTCGGTCCGACGGTTCGGTCGAATTGTTGAACTCCGGCGGCACGGTTATCGGCGCCCTGCCTGACATGGAATATGAATCGGCCACGGTGAAACTCGAAGCAGACGATATGCTGGTCCTGTTCACCGACGGTCTCTCCGAAGCCATGGATGAAAGCGAAGTTGAATATGGTGAGCCCCGTCTCAGACAACTGGTCTCGAATCATCGCAGCAAAGACGCCGACAGCCTTATGGACATGGTGCTCGACGATGTACGCTCTCACGACCCCACCTATCCCCCGCGTGATGACACTACTATGGTAGCTCTCAAAATGAACGGTGGAATCTCAAGCCATGAGCAATAAGCACGACCAATTTGACGAAACCGCCCTGACCGCTTTGAAGAATCACCATTGTGGCTACCACTTTTGCCCCAAGTGCAGCCGCCCCCTGGTCGAGCAGGATGTCGAACATCGCCTGCGCATGATCTGTTCGGATGCCCAATGTGGCTTCATCTTCTACCAGAACCCTATCCCCGCCGCCGGGGTGGTGGTCGTGCAGGATAATCAGGTCCTGCTGGTCAAGCGGGCGCATCCGCCGCGCATAGGCTGGTGGTGCATCCCGGCCGGGTTCATGGAGTGGGACGAGCACCCCAGAGAAACAGCAGTGCGTGAGTTGGCCGAGGAAACAGGACTCGACATCCGGCTGACCTCTATCTTTGACGTTTACCACGGCAATGACGATCCACGAACCAACGCCGTGCTTGTACTTTATCTCGGTGAAGTTGTTGGCGGCGAGTTACGGGCGGCCGATGATGCCCTGGACGTTCGTTGGTTTCCACTTGACGACCTGCCTGAGAAACTCGCTTTTGTGGCTCACCACCAGGCTCTGCGAGACTACATCGATCGCTTCAGCAATGTAAAATGATGGATACCGGCTTCGGCAAGAAACTGTTCAGGTTATTTCTGATGTTCTCCCTGCTGCCGTCGGCCGTGTTGGCCCTGTTCGGATACTACCTGACAACCGAGACAGCCAACATGCAAACAGCTGAAAAGAGTGTTGAGTCTATCGGCGTCGCCGACTATTACAAAATGTTCCTGTACGCCAGGATTGATTCCGCCTTGATCAACTACTCTGCCGACCTGTCGCCCAACCTGGTCGGACTGGATTTTCTTGTTTTTCGGTCCGCGAGTGCCGACACGGTGCTGTGGGGTGATTCGCTGGTCCAAGCGGTCACCGATGACCTGTGGACGCACGCCGGCAAAAAGGGATACGGCATGTTCGAATCGGAACACGGGCTGCTACAATACAAGTGCAGACTGCTCGGTGAGTCCACGCAAGTATGCGGTGGGTTCTTTCACCTGCCCGACTTTGCTCGGGTAATGGGCACCATGCAGAGGGAACAAGCAGGACGCTCGGCCGGTAAAGACCTTCGCCCGCGCTACCTGCTCTTTTTGGCCAGCCTGTTTCTGCTGGTGGGCGCCGTCACATTGGTCGTGGCTTACATCTTTTCGGCCAGACTGGCCCGCTCTCTGTCGCGCCCGTTGACCCAGCTCAGCGTCGCATCGAAAGAGATTGCCCAGGGTAGATTCGGCCAAACCGTTCCGCCGGCCGGGGTCGGAGAAATACGTTCGTTGATCGACAACTTTAATCGGATGTCCCGTCGTTTGGAATTCACCACCAATCGCCTGGCCCAATCGGAACGAGTTGCCGCATGGCGTAGCGTGGCCCGACGATTCGCTCACGAACTCAAAAACCCGCTGCAGCCGATCATGATTTCGCTGCATCGCCTGCATACGATGCTGGCTGACTCGGAGCAGCATACTGAGGCGGCTGAACCGCTCCGAGCGGCTTCGGAAGAACTGAAGCATCTGGTCGAACTGGCCGACCGGTTCGCCCAACTGGCAAAACTTCCCGAGCCGACCCTTGAGATGGTGGACCTCACCGAATTGCTTGAAAGCATCGCGACCCTCTACCGTGACCGCATGGAAAAATACCAATTCGAAGTCGATCTTCAGGACCGGCCGGTGACAGCGCGGATCGACCCCACCTACTTTCGCGAAGCGCTGCACAACCTGTTGCAAAACGCCGCCGACGCCTCGTCCGAAAACGGCAGGATCCGTCTGGCCCTTTGTTTGCGCCGGGATGAGATCGATATCGCGGTCGAAGACTTCGGCAGCGGCATGTCGGAAGAGATTGTTACGGCCTCCCGGTTGCCCGGTTTTACGACCAAGACGAAAGGGAAAGGGCTGGGCCTGGCCGTTGTTGAAAAGGTAGTAACCGAGATTGGCGGGCGGCTTTCTATCGATTCGCAGCAAGGCCGCGGGACCAGGATAACCATCACCCTCAGGCAGGAAACGGATACCGATGCGGCCGCGGATTCTGATAATTGACGACGAGCCGAATATCACCAGTTCGTTCGCATCGCTGCTGGCCGACGAAGGATACTCAGCCGACTGTGCCGCCGATGCCGAGAACGGTCTCAAACTGTGTGACGGTACGGCTTTCGATCTGATTCTACTGGACTTGAACCTTCCCCGCCAATCGGGAATCGACTTTCTCAAACAGATCAAAAGAACCGCTCGCCCGCCGCTGGTACTGGTCATCTCCGGCCAAACAGAGATACCGGTCGCCCTGGATGCAATGAAACTCGGCGCCGTCGACTACTTGGAGAAACCGGTGTCAGCCGAGCGATTGGTTTCGTCGGTGCGCGCTGCCTTGATGCTGGCCAAGGCCGAACAACAACGGGCTATAATGGCCGATGAGGTCGATGCGCATTCGCGAATAATCGGTCAATCAAATGCTCTGGACAGTTTGCTGGGTACCATCGACCAGGCCGCACCCACCGATGTTACCGTCCTGATAGAGGGCGAGAACGGCACCGGTAAGGAACTTGTCGCCACTCGTATCCACCTCGAAAGCAAGCGGCGGGATCGACCCTTCATCAAAGTCAACTGCCCCGGTGTTCCTGAAACTCTGTTTGAATCGGAATTGTTCGGCCACCGCAAGGGAGCCTTCACCGGTGCTGTGAGAGATTTCCCCGGTAAGTTCGCGCTGGCCGACTCAGGTACCATATTCCTCGATGAAGTCGGCGACCTCCCGCTGTCCTGTCAGGCCAAATTATTGCGCGTACTGGAAACAGGCGAGGTGGAAACCCTGGGCGATCCCGAACGTCGGCGGGTCGACGTGCGCGTGATCGCCGCTACCAATCGCAATCTGTCAAAACTGATTGCCGAAACCAAGTTTCGCGAGGACCTGTACTATCGGTTGTCGGTCTTTCCCGTAAAGGTACCGCCGTTGCGTCAACGGATTGACGATGTGCCCCTTCTGGTGGGTGAGTTTTTGCGACGATTCGATCCCTCCGGCGGCACTACGCTGTCGAGTGAAGCCCTGGCCTATTTGACAACCCTTGACTACCCAGGCAATGTGCGCCAGTTGAAGAACATCATCGAACGATTGACTATCGTATGCAGCGGTAGCACGGTTGTTCTGGACGATCTGATTCTGCAACTCAGCGCTGCCGGTCAGGCCTCTGTCTCTCCGAGCGGGAATGGCCTGAATGTGCGCCTGCGCATATTCGAAAAGCACCTGATCCAGTCTACCCTGGCCGCCTGTGGCGGAAATATCTCGGAAGCGGCTCGACTGCTTGAGGTCGATCGGGCGAATCTCTCCAGGAAAATCAAAGAGTTCGGGCTCAAAGACAGCTGACCTATTGCGTTCATCCTTCGACTGCGCTCAGGACGACACGGCCAAGCCGTGTTTCTTCCCCTTCGGGCCAGGGGGTTCGACCTACAAGAGCCGTCGCGCGAGGTCGCACAACGGCACGGCAGAACGTCAGTCTTGTTCGTGCCCGGCAGATGTCCACATCTGCCGCATAGTAAGGCGGGTCCGTCTTCGCCTGCGCGGGAATGACAGAGTATTGACTACCCCACAATGAACAAAACCAAGGCAGGGGTGTGTAAAGATACCACGCTTGCAGGCTTCACATCGCTGCAAACAGGCGCGGAATCACAACTTGACTCGTTGGCACGGAATTTGTTTTATGCTCCTGAAAAACGGAGGACGTAATGACCAAACGGATAATTGTTCACATCACAATCGCAGCGTTAGCAGCGGCTTTCTGTTCCGCAGCGGCTGTTGCCGGAGACGACGATTACCAGGACTACCGGGATGCCAACGGCTTTGCCGAACTGTTTCGCATTGTCTATCACGAAGATGATATCTCAATTCACTTCACCCAGGGAAACAAGGAATACATGTCCCGCTACGCGCGCGATGACATCTCGATCAGGAACGGTGTCGTCGAGGTGAGTGGCGAGACTGTTTTTGACAGGAACGGTCTCATCATCGATGGTGTCAGGCGCGACTATGAAAGTATTATAGACGTCACCATACTCGATGACGGTGATTTCTTCTCGATAACTTTTCTGACATCCGAATCCGAGTCTCGGCGTGTCGACCGCCTGCGCAAGGGAAATCGAATCAGTTTCGACCAGAACATGGTGGTCGAAGAGGACGAGTTCGTTCGTGGGCTGGCCCTCACCGTTATCGGAAATGCCGAGATCTATGGCGAGGTTAACAAGGATGTTGTCTCGCTGTTCGGGGACGTATACATCGGACCGGCCGCGGTGGCCCGCGGCGATGTGACCAGCCTTACCGGACATGTCGATGTTGCGCGCGAGGCGACCGTGTACGGAGAAATGTTTACCCACGACAAAAAACGGGTGACACGACGCCATCGCTTCCGCCGGCGTATGGATCGTTTCGATATTGACTGCGATCTGCGGTACAACCGCGTTGACGGTTTGCAGATCGGTCTCGGCGGTATGTTTGAAGACCCCGATTCGCTCTTGCCAAGCATCTGGACAGACGGCGCCTACGCCTTTGCATCGGAACGATGGCGCTACGATTTCGGTCTGGAGCAGACCGTTCTGCGCAACCCGGCCCTGGCCGTCGGCGGCGAATACTATCGTCACCTGGTGTCCGAAGATGACTGGCTTTTGGACAATGACGAGAACACAGCCTTCGCGCTGGTGGTGGGCGAAGACTACAAGGACTATTATGAGGCAGAGGGGGGGTGGGCGTACACCCGGCTCAAACCGACCGATGACTTGCAGCTACAGGTGGGTTATACCTACGAGGAAACCAAGTGGCTTGACGCCCACCATAATCTCTGGCATCTCTTCGGCTCCAAGAAATTCGGCGACAACTACGAAACCGTCCCAGCCGGTTTTACCGATACTTTAATGACTGAAGTGGATTCTTCCACCAACGCCTACCTGACCGTGGAGGCCGACTTTGATACCGGCGACCCCGAGGAACGTTTCGCCTCTTCCGCCTGGAAGGTCTCATCGGCCCTGGAATACGCCCACCCCGATTTTTCTTCGGACTTCAGTTATCGCCGGTACACTCTGGCCGTGACCCGTTTTCAGAAAGTGCATAGGCGCTCCATGTTGATTATGCGCGGTATGTACGGTGGCAGTGACGGATACTTACCCATTTATAAACGGTACTTCCTGGGTGGATTGGGCACCCTTCGCGGCTATCGACACAAGGAGTACATGGGCACCAGATTCTGGATGGTCAATACTGAATATCGTACTCGCTTCCCGGGTTCCGACATCTCCGCCTCCCTCATCTGGGACCTTGGTAAGATCGGCAACGATACGGCCCTTGACTCAGATGTCGATCTCAAGCATTCGCTGGGCTTCGCCTTGACTCTGGGTGATGACTTTCGTATCAGCATCGCCAAACGCCTGGACCGCTCCGAAGATAACGATCCGAGAATCTACGTTCGCCTGGCACAACCTTTTTAGGAGGTCGGTTCCAAAAACGAGCCGTCATGTCAAAGTCGAATTCCTCGTATAAAACCCTGGCGGTTGCGGTCGTTCTGTCCGCAGCCGCTTTGGTCCATGCAGGCGAGACGCCCGACTTCGGTGTCATGGATGCAGAGCCGAATCTGGCCGCATGGCTGGACCTGGCTCCGCTGATGTCGAATTCACGAGTTGAAAAAATCCGTGACGGAGTCGATTTCATCATCGATTTCAATTTGATCCTCAATCGACCGAAACGGTTTTTCGGCGCCGAAACAGTTGTAAAACGACATGGAATTGTCCAGATCGGATATCGAATTGTGACCGAAGATTTCATTGTCCGGATGGGCGGCGAAGGTTTTCAAAGAACCGGCAAGTTTGCCAACCTGGCCGAGTTACATCGATATCTGACCGACTCAATAGTGGTCGACCTAATCGACTACTCCGAGCTTGACAGCCTCAGGCGATACCGCCTGAAACTGGAGTTGGCATGTATCTCCATGTCCGGACTTAATTTAGAGCCGTCTCCGGATTCGTCGACAGAGGATGAGTCCGCGCTCAAATACCTTTTCAGGCATTTTTTGAAACTCACCGGTTTTGGCCGTGACAGCTTTTCCGGCCAGACCCTGCTTTTCTCACCGGCCGAAGTACGTCAAAAATAAGCTACTGCGGCTCGTATCAGTCAGGCATTGAGTCCGCCGGGGGTTAATTCATTGCCTCCTCTCGCCGATAATATGAATCAGTGTGAACCCCTGACTGAAAGTCCGGCTTGATGGCAACTATGCACGATAAGACGACCAAGGAGCACTCAGTCGGTGATCTAATTGCTGAGGACGAATCGGCAGCAAAGAAAATCACCGGGGACATCTTCGCCGATCTGGAGGCCACTCTGAACGAAGTGGCGGAGACCAATCCCAGAATCAACCTGAAACTTGCCGACGGCAACAAGACCACGACCGACCTGCAGGCGCTGCTAACGGTGTCGCAGGCGGTGAACTCATCGTTGGTTCTGGATGACGTGCTGCAGATTGTCATGCAAAAGGCAATCGAATTGATGCAGGCGGAACGTGGCCTGATAATGCTTTTGGATGACGACAGCGAACTGCAAATCCGCACCGCCCACAATCTGGGTAGGAAAGAAATGATGCAGGAGGAGTTCCGGATATCCAACTCCGTCGTTACCAAAGTGGCCAAGACCGGAAAGTCGATCTATGCCTCCGACGCCCAGAGTGATGCGCGCTATGCAGAACAAGCCTCGGTTGTTGAACTGAACCTGAGATCAATCATGTGCGTACCGATCAAGGAGCAAGGTTGCGTGATCGGCGTAATATATGTCGACAATTCCAATCAGACCCGCATGTTTCTCAAGTCCGACCTCTACTTGTTTGAACTATACGCCCAGGCGGTTGCAGGCGCTCTGCGCAACGCTGCTCATTACGACTCACTGCTTAAGCTCAAAAAGTACAACGAATCGGTCATCAATTTGTCACCGATCGGGATGGTGGTTGTCGACGATGGCTGCAATGTGGCTACCATCAACACGACTGCCCTGGAGATACTCGAAATTAATATCGATGAAGTGACGGCGCTTGGCGATGAAGAACCGCTGACACCCTTTCTGGAACTTTTGCAGCCGGATGAACGATCTCGCTGGCGCAACATGATAGATACCGCCCTGAGCACCAACGAGGATTTTTCGGACCCCCGGTATTTTCATAACACCGGTTATATCGAGAAAGTGTTGTCGATTAAAATCTCGCCTACCTCGGCCTTGCCCAAGGGTGACACCGGCCTGATAATCACTATCGAAGACATTACAGAAAAAGTACTGATGGAAAAGTATGTTATTCTCTCGGAGAAACTTGCCGCCAAGGGGGAGATGGCGGCATCTATCGCTCACGAGTTGAACAACTACCTGGCCATTGCCGCTACCAACGCCGAGTTGATGGGCATGAATCTCGACCGGGATAAGTTTGACAAGGCCCGCTTCAACGCCAAATCTATCGTCGACAATATCTTCAAGATCAAGCGGTTCGTCGACAATCTGATGGCTTTCGCACAACCCGAGCCGGAGTACATCAGCTACGATATCAAGCACCTGATTGAGGATATGCTGTTCTCGCTGCGCGTGCAACCACGTCTTAAACGAATCCACTTCACAATTGACCTGGGGCGCGCTATCCCCAATCTCGAAATGGATGTTGGTCAGATTCAGCAGGTGCTGATGAACCTGCTCAACAACGCCGCCGATGCCATTGAAGAAAGGGCCATCGCCGAGCAAGCAGTCGGAAATGACTTCAAGCGGGAGATCGGGATAATCGCAGGCTACAACGAACGGTCAGGACTTGTCTCGATTGACGTCACCGACAACGGTGTCGGCATGGCCCAGGAGATCCTAAGCAAGTTGTTCACTCCGCACTTCACCACCAAGAAGGGCGGGCACGGCCTTGGACTGTCCAACTGCCGAAAAATCGTCGAGAGCCATCAGGGAAAACTTACAGCCAAATCGACTCTCGGCCACGGCAGCACCTTCACCCTGACTCTGCCGCACAAGTTGACCTAACCAACCTGCACGAGGATGACATGAAACCACCCCCTCTGCCGAAATGCATTCGGTATCTGGGCCACCTTGGTCGCGGGGGAACGGCAGAAGTCGGTCGGGTGCGTGTGGACGGCCTTCCCTTCGACGTTGCGCTGAAATACCCTGCCACCAATGACAACGAGGCAATCGCCGCTTTTCGCCACCTGGCCGATCGTGAACGACTTCTCATCGGCGACCTTGAATTCCCCGGGCTGGTGCGAATCATCGATCACTCTGAGTTGGACGCTCACTACCTGTTGCTTGAGTTGTGCGAAGGTCCCACCCTTGACGGTGTGGGAACAACTCACGATGTCCAAAAGGTGCTGGATATTCTGAGCGCCCTGGCCCTGAATCTGAATTTCTTGAACATCCATCACCGCGTCCACGGTGATCTCAAACCTCAAAACGTCTTCCTGCCCGCATCATGGTCCGAAACAGGGCTGGGCCAACTGTTCTACCTGAAACTTTCCGACTTCTCTCTTGGCCGGCGCCTGGATGAATCTGAAGGTTCTCGGGCCGGACTGGGCACGGTGGGATACATGGCCCCGGAAACATTGACCGACGAAATCTGCGATCACCGTTCCGACCTCTTTGCCCTGGGTGTGATCGCCTGGCAGTTAACAACCGGCCATCACCCCTTCATCGATCCGAACGACGCCGACCCGGTGCGCACAAATAGCCGCGTCTGTGAAGCTCAACCGTTTTCCCCGGGTGAAGTACGCAGCGAAGTGCCCAAGAAAGTAACCGAACTCATGGCGGCTTTGATGGAGAAAGACCCGAGTAACAGACCGGCCTCGGGTGGAGAAGTTTGCGCTAGTCTGAGGGAGGCCGGCGCCGCCTACCCGTATGAAAAGGGGTTGAGACCAAAGCACCTGATGACTGCGGCTGGTTCCTACGCTGAGAAGATCGACCAGTCGCTGCACCTGAACTCAAGTCGGCGCCAACGCCTGGACCGTATCACCAACCACGATCATCAGTGTTTGAGGATGGTCCTGAACGCCAATTTTCTAAAGGGTGCGCTCGTTCTCAAACAGGATCGGTTTGAGTTTACCAGGTCCATATACCGGCCACACCGCTTACGACGGCATTGGCTGAACCACTACGCCTCCGCCGATATGGGAGCGCGTCGCAAAATCATTCAAAGGGCGGTGGTGGGCGACCAAACGATGGCCGAACATTTGGGCTTGTTCAATCCCGAGACCAAGGCTCCCCCGGACGGGCTGGTAGAGATGATCCTTCCCCTTCTGAAACCGTCGACGGTGCGGTTACTAACGGCCCGTTTTGCTCCCTCAGCGGAGAAACTGAAGTTGTACGCTGCGGCCGCTCGGTATTACGTTCAATCCGGCAATCTTGAAGGCGCCGAACGGTGTGCTTTTCAAGCCGCTGTGGCTTTGAATAAGAAGCATCAGAACGAGGCCGCCCTTCGCCTGTTGCAGAGCGTCATCCGGTACGCCCGCCTGACCGACCGGACTTTTGAAGTGAGACAACTGTTGATGAATCGTGGCGACATCCTCAAAGAGATTGGCGACGCTGCCCCGGCCATGGCCGCCTACGATGAGATAATTGCATTGTACGAAGGGCAACCGGCCGACAAACTCCTGGCCGAGACCTACAAAGACATGGGCGACCTGTACAAAATCAAGCAGGAGCCGGCTGCAGGTTTGTCGGCCCTTGAGAAGGCGATGAGGATTTACTCTGAACTCGGCGATGAATTGGAGATTTCGCACACTCTCAACAATATCGGTAACCTGCATTGGGTGGGTGCAGACTATCCGGCGGCTCTGAGATCCTACCGTCGCGCCTTGAGAATTCAGCGACGGCACAAGGCGATGGATAACGTTGCCTCAACACTGAGCAATATTGCATCGATACTGGCCATCCGTGGCAAGTTGGTGCGTGCCACCCGACTTTTCAGTTTGTCGATCGATATTTGCCGCGAAACCACCAACCAACTTGAGGAAGCACGCATCCTCAACAATCTGGGCTACGTTTACCACCTGCGCGGCATGTCCGACGAAGCGGTAGACAGCCTGGAGAGTTCGCTGGAAATAAACCGAAAGATAGGCACCAAAAAGGAGATTCTGTTCAATCTGGAGAATCTGACGGCCATCATGATAGGCGCCGGGCAACTTAGACAATCGGTCAAGTATCTGCAGGAAGGCATGACCCTGGCCACCGAGCTTGATGACACCGCACACCTGGGCGCATTCACCGGCGATATGGGCAGGACGCTCAAGCGCATGGGACGGTTCAGTGAGGCCGAAGCCTTGTATAGTGATGCTGCTTCTCTTTACGAAGAGGTTGAAGATCCCATCGGTCGCGCCCGTCTGGAGATCAGCCGGGCAGACTTGCGAGACAGGATAGGTGATGCCCAAAGCGCCGGCCAGATTGCCCTTGAAACCTTGAAGCAGCGAGCGGCGGTGAACGATAAGCCCCAGGAACTGGAAGCGCTGTTGGTGTTAACCAGGGTCACCGACTCACCAGAGCATCTTGAGCGCGCCCGTGAATTGGTGGCCGAGTTGAAGTTGGAGCGAGAACGGGTTGTGGTCGAGTTTAACGCTCTCAGCAGGGCCTTGCGACGAGGCGTAACCAGGACGGAGATCGATCCGTACACCGAGATTGTGGAAACTCTGGACACTATTAAGAACGATATCGAATTGCCGTGGATGTGCAGCCTGGCCGGCGAACTCATGATAGCCGGCGACCGCCATTCGGATGCACTAATATACCTGGAGCGCTCGCTGAAACTGGCCGAGAGTTTTGGACTGCTGCCCGAACAGATCGACAGCCAGACGCTTATCGGCCGGGTTCACCTGCATGCCGGGAATTATGAATCGGCCTATGGCTGCTTTCGCATGGCCTTTGAGACGGCCCGCACAATATCGGGACAGATCAGCAACCCGGATGATCAGAATTCGTTTCAGAACCTGCCGACGATTAAGTTTCTGGTGGTTGAAATAAAGCGGCTGGCGCAATTACTGGCGCCACAAAAACGGGCAGGTGCTTGAGACACCTGCCCTTAGTCTTACAGACCTCGAAGGTCTTAAGGCTTACTGTCCACCCTGGCTGAACGCCGGAGCGATGCGAGCTTCTAAGACCTCGATTGTGAGTTTGTAATCTTTCATTAACTCACCTCCTTGCAGTCCTATCGGTTTACTCCGGAGCGAGTGCTATCCAAACACCCTTAACATCAACGTACTATACTCCAGAGCCAAACAAATATAACGAAAGCCTGTAATCTGTCAAGGCCAAAATGGGGTCTAATTAGCCATAATTCTACGCAGAACCTGCTCTCGGATCGGCAGTTATGGTAGGAAATAATTCACCGGACGCGGAAAAGATTACCACCAGGACCAAAACTCGACACGCATCTCAGATGCTATTTTGCGGCCGATAAGGCTGATAAGAGACGCCTTTCCACACTCGATCTTGGCAAATCCTGTCATCCCTCTTCGCAGCCTGCCCTCTTTGTTATCTACGATCACGGACACCGGGAAGACGGCTTCGTGATCGGTATACTGCGCGCTGAGCGGCACCAGGGCAACACGCCCGAGGAAAACCTCACCGGCATGCGATCGTACTTTGACTCGGACAGTCTGTTCGCACTCAACCAGATTGACATCGAAATCAGAAACCGGAACCAGCAGTTCGACCTCATGGTCATCAACAATTGACAGGATGAGTTCGTCGCCCATGCCCAGATCGACACGGCCTGACATGGGAGCACGAATGGTCTGGGCCGCCTGCTGGGACCTGAGAAAATCCAATTTGGCTTCCTGTTTGTCGATCTCCGCCTGAAGGACGGCGATCTCCTCAGGTTTCGGCCCGGAAAGCAACAATTGAAGCGATGCCTCCTTGGTTTTTAGCTCGGCCGCCGCAATGCTGACCGCGGATTCGGCGTCCTCCAGTTCGCGCTTCGGTTTCATCTCTCTGGAAGCCAGTTCGGAGGCGAGTTCCAACTCGCGGCTTCGCTGTTGATGATTGATACGGGCGGCGGTCACTTGCGCCTGGGCTTCGGCGACCGCATCCTTCTTGGGTGGCGCCCTCAGCAGGTCCATCTGGGTAAACACTTCGTCAAGCACCGAAGTCTCGGCAATGATTTCCTTGGCCACCTGGTTGGATACGAGCACGGCCACCGAGTCTCCCTCGACTACATACTGACCTTCTTTCACCAACCTGAGCAGGTTAAGCGAGGCCATGTCGGTTGAGGCTGTCTGCAGAAAACTTGTTTTACGGTCGGCATCTTTACCGCCACGCCGGTAGACCGTTTCCAGCAGGCCCAACTCATTCAGGCGCAGTCGACATTCGGCGATTGGACGAACCAGAACCTCACCGGTGACCCGCCGAGGAAACGGAACGGCCAGCATGAGTACAACCACGGCGGCGGCGATGACAATATTCCCGACAAGTCGCCATGGTTTTCGGTAAAGGGTCTTCATAAATCTCAGGTGCTTCAGGATTCCTCTTGCAAATCCCATAAATGTTTGTCTCAAGGTAACAAACAGAAATGTAGCCAACAACAACAAACCGAAGCCGCCGGCCACACCGATCAGAAACGAAGCAATCACCGACAACACCCAGACCAGCAAAACACCGGTGTACATGACGGCAAACACCGAGTACCAGAGGAAAACTCGTTTTTCCCGTCGACTTACATCGATCGATTCGACAGGCCAGCCGAGCAGCAATCGTTTCAGCCAGTTACCCAGGTAGGCAAACGATTTCCGGCGCAAGTTGGGAATGTCCAGCCAGTCCGACAATAAATAGTATCCATCCAGCTTGATAAGCGGGTTCAGGTTGACCAGAAGTGTGACCCAGCTGATGATGACGATAATCCGGAATAGATCGTTGGGTACGCCGCCGACCACGGTGATTCGCCAGGCTATAGCCGCGACAGCCATAAGTATTAATTGAAAGTAAGGACCGGCGGCGGTGACGGCCAGGCGGTGGCGCTTTTTCTCAAACAGCCAGGCATCCGACAGGTCGCAGTAGAAGGCCGGTTGAAAATAAAGCAGCAAGAACCCCATCTCGCGCACCTCTCCCCCGTGGTAGTGACAAATCACGGCGTGGGCGAATTCGTGGACGACAAAGAACACAAATATGGCGGCGATCACGACAAGTATGGAACCCAAATTGAAAATGCTGTACAGACTGACCGTGAACTCAGATGCATTGGTCATGAGGACCCAGAGTCCCAACAAGATTGCCGCGGCCTGCACGGTAAACCCGAAACGGTTGTGGAAGGGGCGATAGATTGAAGTGAGCCGTTTCAGAAAACCGCCCGGAGAGAACGCTTTCAGTTTGACAAACAACAACCTGGAAAACAAAGAACCCTGCTTGTCTATCAAGTAACTCTTACGCGACACCGCCTGCTCGGCGCGGGCATTGTCGAGAAAGAAGAGTTTTTCCAGAGCCTCAACAAACTGCCCGACGTTCTCGGCGCTGATATTCAGGTCGAATTTCGCCTGGAAGCGCTCGGCGATCAGATCGTATGACGTCGTGCCGTCGAGCTGTTGCACCAGCCAGTATTCCGGTTCGCGCAATCTGAAGTAACTTCCCCTTATAGGGTCCTTCATGTTGTAGACCGTCTCGCCATCCACGGTGGCCGGCGCCACGACCAGATCGCTGCGCAACTTGGCATAAGTAGACATGATACCAATCTATGTGCTGTGAACTTGCGGAACAAGTTTGAAGCAGCGTGGTGGGCTTTTACCAGAGAATCGTAGCTTGATGCTGAAGCAGCTGGCAGGCGGGGTCTTTCCCGGTACCCCGGCGTGACTGCTCACGCCGACGACAAAGCAACTTTTCAGGGCATAATTCGTCTCATACAGTATGGACAGACAGGACCAATACCATCCTCGGCTATGACCCAGCAGTAACGGAGACAGAGAACATGTTCGCACACTATTTTCGAGCCGCAGCCCGCAGCCTGGCCAGGAAAAAGTTCTACACATTCGTCAATGTATTCTCCCTGGCCTTTGGCTCGGCCCTTTGTTTGGCCGTCATGGGGCACTTCAGCCATGAACTGGCTTTTGATCGCTTTCACTCAAATCTCGAACGCATACATCGCCTGGAATGCGATTATGAGTCCGGTGAAGAGTCGTTTTCATCGGCTCAGGTTATGGCGCCGTTAGGACGAGCCATGGTCCAGGAGATACCGGAGGTGGAGAATGCCGCCGTTTTTCGGATGATGCGTCTAACCAGTGTCAAGGTTGGCGATGAGCGCGCTCGGATTGTCGATGAAAACAGAGGTGCTGCCTATATACATCACCCCGAGGTGTTGTTCACCGATGGCAGTTTCTTTGATGTCTTTACTCTGCCCATCTATCGCGGCGACACTCGTTCGGCCCTGGTTCAACCCAATTCGGTGCTTATCACGCGTCGAGCCGTGGACGAGTACTTTGCCAACGAGGACCCAATCGGACAGAGCGTACAGTTCAATGATGAGTTTGAATGTACGGTAACCGGCGTCCTTGAAGACATTCCGCAAAACACTCAATTGTATACGGATTTCGTCATTTCATATTCGACACTGGAGCATCTTGGCGAGAACGTGAGTTCGTGGAGCGAGTTCAACGGCTACGACGGTGGAGATTATGTCTATCTTCTGATGCGGGACCAAGCCTCTCCACAGACAATGCTGGGCAAGATACCCGCTGTCGTTGAAAGACACCTGACCGCCGAGGAAGCAACGAAGTTCAAGTTTCGCACCAAATCTTTCGGTGATATCTATTTCGAGACCTTCTACTCCGGCAACCGTGGCGAACTCACACCCGGTGGCGAATGGGATGTGCTTATCGGATTCGGCATGGTCGCCTTGTTCATTCTCTTTCAGGCGATTGCCAACTTCATCAACCTCTCCACCGCCCAATCGGCCGATCGCATGAAAGAGGTTGGTGTGCGTAAGGTTCTCGGCGCCGACCGGCCGAGTCTCATCAAGCAATACCTGGGTGAGTCGGTGACTATCGCGGTGGTATCGGCGGCCATCGGCGTCCTGCTGTTCGAGGCGGGCAAGGCGCTACTTGCCGATCGGTTGCCGCGTGAGATGCTGGTTGGTGTCTACGAGCATCCGTTGATGCTGGTCACACTGGCCGGCCTCGTACTGCTGGTGGGAATACTGGGAGGATTCTACCCAGCCCTGTTTCTTTCGAGATACCGGCCAATCGAGGTTCTCCAGAGCAAAGTCGGGATGAAGTCAACGCGCTCGGTGTTGCGCAAGGGGTTGGTCGTTTTCCAGTTTGCCGTCGCCGCTCTAATGATCTTCTGCACCACTGTTATCATGCGACAAACCGACTACATCTCCTCAATCGAACTTGGATATGATCCCACCAACATGGTTATAGTCGACTTTGAAGACTCACCGGAAGCAGCCGACAGTTGCCGAATTCTGAAGGACGAGCTCCTTTCCACCGGACAAGTTCTCGCCACCGCGGCCGTGAACGCTCCACCGGGACGGGAAACATACCGTTACGGAGCGTTTTATCATACCGAGGAACGTGACGACGAGAAGCGATTGGTGGCCAAGACGTACTACATCGACGATGACTTCCTGACAACTTTCGGTTTGACTATAGTAGACGGAACCAGCTTTGGTGACAATCTAAACGTTGATGCGTCGACGGCTGTTATCATCTCTGAGTCGGCTGCCAAGGAACTTGAACGAGAACATCCGGTCGGCACGCTTGTCTATGGCGGAGAAGACAGATTCTATGAGATCATCGGCGTAGTCGAAGATTTTCATGGCGCCTTCCACTACGGTTACCGACCTACTGTTGCCCTGTTGTGGCGGCCTGAGAAAACGGCCAGTCTTTGCGTCAAGCTTCCGACCGGCGATTTCACCGGCGGCATGGCCGCAATCAGACAGACACATGCATCACTCTTCCCGGATGCCGACTTTCGAAGCATCTTCCTTGACGACGAGATTGACAAAAACTATGCAGAAGGCCGCTCACAGACAAAAATGTTCGGGACCTTCTCCATCCTGGCTATCGCTATCGCCTGCCTGGGTATCTTTGGATTGGTGTCTTACACGGCCCAGCAACGCACGAAGGAAATCGGCATTCGTAAAGTCCTTGGCGCTTCCGTGACGAACATAGTCGCCCTGCTCACCAAAGAATTCATCCTCTTACTGGTGATTGCCAATGTGGTCGCGGCGCCGCTGGGATACATGCTGATGACCGATATGTTGTCTTACGAGCCCTACCGGATAGACCTGGGCTTCGGCCTCTTTGCCTTCACTGCGCTGGTGGGGCTGACCTTCGCCATGCTGACCGCCGGGCTGCGTTCTATACAGGCAGCAACGGCCAACCCGGTCGACTCGATGCGGGATGAGTAGCAGGCAGGCGGGGTCGCCTGCCAGCACCTAAAGGTGTGCCTGGCAGATGTCCTCATCTGCTGCGCTCTCAAGGTTCGAATAAGTTCATGGTTCGACTCCGCTCACCATGACACGGTCAAGCCGTGGTTCTTGCCATTCGGGCGTTTCGTGCATGGGCCGGAATGTGCGACAAGGGGCCGCGAAGCGGCCAGAGAGCCGTTTCTGGCCTACACCTTCCGCGCTACGAAGATCAACTCGCCGGGGTCCTTGGAACCAAACGCAGACTTGTCATAACCGGCGTAGAGATGGTCGACCTCAAAACCGCACCGGACCAACAGATGCTCCGCCTCCCAACGGAATAGATAGTGCATCCTGAACTCGTGCACCAGCCGTTCCTTTTTGCCGCTTGGGTGCGTAACGTAGTAAATAATCTCTACGTCCGAAACCTGGCTAAAGTGGTCACGCTTGGCAACGCGCATCCGCCTGAGCACTTTGCGTCCGTCGGCCATAGTAAACTCCGGTTCGTCGCCAGACTCTATCAGGGCCTTGTCATCCACGAGAAACTTCAACGATGGATTAAACAGATCAAGAATCAGCTTCCCGCCCGGTTCAAGATGGCGATGGACCGTTTGTAAGCACTGAATCTGTTCGTCGACAGTCTCGATATGCTGAAAGGGTCGGAACGGCATAGTGACCAGACTAAACTGTTCGTCAAGATCGAAGTTGCACATGTCCCCTTCTACCAGACTCACTCGCGCCTGGACTTCGTCCGGTTCTTCGGCCAGCACGGTTCGACACTTGTCCATCATTCTGGGTGAAAGGTCCAACCCGACGATCTCACAGCCGGCCTGCGCTGTTGGGATCAATACGCGACCGGTGCCGCTGCCCAGTTCGAGCGTTTTACCGCCGGACGTTTTGGAGGATTCTACAAAAAACTGAACATCCTGACGTTCTTTGTATGGCACAGTGTCATCGTAGAATTCGGCTACGAATGGAAAGGCCAGGTATCCGCCTGATTTGTCCATCTGAGTCTCCTTAACTGTTGGCAGAAACAACAACCCCCGTGGGCTGAGGACAACCCACGGGAGTTTCGGAATTTGTGGAGCCAAGGGGGATCGAACCCCTGACCTCTTGACTGCCAGTCAAGCGCTCTCCCAGCTGAGCTATGGCCCCAATCGGCGAGTATTCTACAACTTATTTCGGCAGCTGTCAACCGAATAGTTAGCCAGTCAAGCTGGCTCTTTTGCGCTCCGCGCCTCTCTATTGTCACCCCAAATTGTCACCCCGAGCGCAGTCGAGGGGTGAATCTATTATGCTGACTTCCGCCCCAAGCAAGGCTTGAGACGGCCACCCGGCGAGCATCTTCTGTCCATGGCGTGCCCGTGTGATCTTCAGATCGCGCGGGATGGCATAGCGGAATTCTAGGGTCCCTGCTCAGCCGGTGTCATCAGAATCGGCGCGCTGTCGAACTGTCGATCGTAATAATACCAGGTCTCCCGTAACCGTTGATGCACGTCAAAGTGCCCGGCGATCAATCCTGTTCCCTTTGCGAAATAGAATTCCCAATAGTCGTTTTCGCACCTGGACACATCCTGCCCGCTGTCGCCTCGTGGTTGGTCGAATCTTACCATCAGCAAGTCTTGGTGGAGTACTCCATATATCTCCAGGTCCTGGTCTGTATGAACGGTTTTTCGGAGTGTTACGTAGCCGCAACCAGACCACCAACGTGGCATGCGGGTTGTGTCGACTGTGTTGTTGCCGTAGTACAAAAGACGAAGCCAGGTGTGCGCAGTGGTTCCAATGAGGCCGCTGTCATCGAGTATGAAACCCATATTGCTGTTCGAGTCGGGCCATTCGTGGGGCTCCGGTTGCCAATGCTGTACACCGGAATCAGTAGTATACCAGAAAAGGGAATCGTTTTCGACCGGTTGGTATTCCACGCCGGTGGAGTCTTCGTTTACGATACCCCACTTGACGACTTTGTGACGGAGATTCGACAGGCTGTCCCACCGACCATTGCCGTTCAGATCACAAAACGGCATCCATGTCTCATAATGACGCTCCGGATACCAGCCTAGAGAATAACAAGAGCGTTCCCCATCACCGTTATGGTCATCAAAAGGTATACCCGGTTCCCACGGGTCGTCCGGCCCGTCGTGTTTGCCATTGTGGTTATAATCCATGTTCTCTGGTCCGACAGCCATCACGAAAATGTCGATACCTGGATCGTAGACACCATTGCCGTTCACGTCGGTAAACGGCTCACCCAGGCTGCTCTCGCACGACAGATACCACTCCACCCAGCCCAAGCCTATGGTTGATCGCTGGATCATGAACCGCGACGTATCGAAGCGGACGTAGTCGTCGAATAATATCGGTTCGGTGATTTGGGGTACAATGGGTTTTGAGAATTCACCGCAACTGACTGCGATTATACAGATCAAGCATGCTGCGACAGACAGAAGTCTCAAGATGTTCTTCACGTTGACCTCCCGTGGTTTGCGTTAATATAGCAAACTCTATCCTGTTGTCAACTTTGGTGTGGACTGTGGGCGGTGGTTTACACCGTGCGGTTGGGGCGGGTGGGTTTCGACGCTAAGTACCAGTCCGTCATGCCGGACTTGATCCGGCATCCTGTTTGAAGTACAAAGACTGGATTCTGGCCTACGCCAGTTCTTAGTAGGGCAGGATCCCTGTGATCCTGCCAATCTTTGCCGGCATCGCAAGGATGCCGCTCTACTAAGAGGAAGATGGATTCCCGCCTTCGCGGGAATGACACCCATAAATGGGTCTTATGGTCTGCCCCGGTGTCAACGTGGCGCACGAGGACGTACACCACGCACGAAGAGACTCACGCCTACCGATTACGGCGGGTGAAGGAGATCACGGCGCCGGCGAAAGCGGCGATCACGGACAGGATGGCGACCTGATGAAATGGTGTCAGGAAAGCTTCGGCACCGTCGGAGAGATGCATCCGGTTTTGCAAGAATGCGAACAGCCCGGTGGACACAGCGATGCCGATAGCCATACCGAGGTTGCGTGTGGTGGAGACGATGCCCGATGCAGTCGCCCGCTGTTCTTGCGGGATGGCACCCATCACCGCCGAGGCATTCGGTGTCCCGAATATCCCCACACCGAACCCGATCAGCACCAGTGACAGAGCGATGTATACCGGCTGGGTGGCAACTTCGAACCATTGGAACAGCGCGAACCCAACCGACACCAGCAACAACCCACCGGTGGTCAGGATGCGATAACCAAACCGATCCGACAACCAACCAGCCTGACGCGCGGTGAAAAACATGGTGACCGGCAGAATGGTCAGGTATAGTCCAAGAGTCCGTGGCGACAGTCCTTTTACATTCTGCAAAAAGAACGGCAACAACACCAGACTGCCGGCCAGCGCAACGAACATCAAAAGCATGGCCACAAGTCTGAGCGAAAACTCAGCGTTGTGAAAAATGTCCAGTCCTATCAGCGCCCGGTGTGGCCGGTTTTCTCCCACAATGAACAGCGTCGCGGCAATGACCATCAGGGTCCAGCAGCCACCGACCTGAAGACTCCAAAACGGATACTCATCGAAAAACGACAACCCTAACATCGCGGTCAACAGCGCGGTCGCCAAGGCAGCCGCCCCTGTCAGATGCATCCTGGCAGTCGTTGTGGGCAGAGGAAACTTCCGAAAAAACATCTGGCTCAGGACCAACGCCACTAAGCCAATCGGCAGATTGATTATGAAAATCGATTGCCATGGGAAATACTGAAGGAGAAAGCCTCCAATCGGCGGCCCAGCCATAAGACCGGCCGAGACCATCATGACCATCGTGCCAATCCCCTTTCCCCGCTCTGAAGGCGGGAAAACCTCGGTGACCAGCCCTATGCCCACCGCCTGGAACATGGCTGCACCCACACCCTGAATGACACGCCCGGCAATCAACATATTGATGTCGCGGCTGAGAATGCAAACGGTCGACCCGAGCAGGAAGGCGGCGTAACCAAACTTGTAAGCAAAAGGATATCCCCGCCGCT
Organism: Candidatus Zixiibacteriota bacterium; assembly: GCA_029860345.1. Taxonomy (NCBI): domain Bacteria; kingdom Pseudomonadati; phylum Candidatus Zixiibacteriota; species Candidatus Zixiibacteriota bacterium. The sequence goes on from JAOUBJ010000011.1 coordinate 27,892, forward strand.
GCGCCCAGGCTCCGAAAACCATCATAAGTGCAACCAGTGTAGCGGCATAGGCCATCACCACCCAGGCAACCTGATCGATCCGACAGCTCAAATCAGAGGCGATAGTCGGCAAGGCGACATTGAGGATGGACCCGTCGAGAGTCCCCATAAAAGTCCCGATGGCCGCTATAGTGAAAAAGCGGTAGCGATGCGCCTGTACATAAGCCTGAGTCAATTGACGGTAAACGCCTGTAAGTTATTGGCTTGAAAAAGATTGACAATCATCTCGAGTTACCATAAGCTACCAGAATGAAGCGGTCAACTTGTTTTTTACTTCCTGTGATTGAACAGAATTCGATGTTGAGCGTCCCTATAATAGCAGAAAGTTGATTTTCGGGGTATGAAAAAGACGATCCCCGAGTTAGTAGCGAGTTTTGTGGCCGGTGATCAGCAGGCTTTTGCCGAACTGGTCAGCCGATTTCAGAAGAAGATATATACGCTGGCGCACCATCTTCTGGGCAACCATCTTGATGCCGACGAAGTGGTTCAGGAGACATTTGTCAGAGTATATAAGAAGCGTAAGGAACTCAGAGATGTAAATTATTTCTCGACGTTTTTGGTTCGGATCGCCACCAACTATGCGATCGACCTGCTCCGCAAACGAAAAGGACATCATGGAATTGCGGAGGATACGTCATCGCTGCCGGGGGAGGTTCAATTGGATCTTTCACGGCGAGTGTCGACACCGAGCGAAGCGTTTGAGCAAAAGCGCTTGATGGAGGAGATTAACCGGGCGCTGGACCTTTTGCCGCCAAAGCAAAGAATGACAGCCGTTCTTCACGACGTTGAAGGCTACAGCAAAGCAGAGATTGCCGACATCTTCAACTGCCCCCAGGCCACCGTCCGATCAAACCTCCATATTGCGCGCATAAAGCTGAGAAAGATACTAAGGCAGCGACTCAGATTAAAGGAGCAAAAATGATCTGTCAGCGCGCTTTGTCGCTTCTGGATGACTTTCTGGACAACGAACTTGCCGAATCGGTCAGCCAAGAGGTCAAGAGCCACCTTGACCAATGTGGTGACTGCCGCCGGGAGTTCGAGGAGTCCAGACGTCTCAAGGAGCTTCTCAAACAGAAGGGTACCCGCGATCCGGGCGAGGACTACTGGCTGGAAACCTCACAACTCGTTCTGGCCAAAACTGTCCAACAATCTGGCGGGTACGAATCTTATGCTTCCAGTGACACCGAAGCCGACAGCAAAGGACCGTTCCTACAGGCGTTGGTCTCACTGGCCGCATCACTGGTGATACTGGCATCAGCGGTTATCGTGGGCATGAATCAGGGTCATGCCCCCGATGCCGGAGTTCGTGGCGGACCGATCTTGTTTTCAAGCTCGGCCGGCCGGCAGCTTAACGCCACCCACTCAATTATGACCAATGACGAACGTCAGCGACTGGCCAAAGGAATGTTGATTATGGGCCCCCCCGGGCTCTTGGGACATTTCGGCGGCCTGACTGAGTTGCGCATGGTCATCACTCCGGAACATCACTGAACGAACGCAGGAGAACCAAATTGAAAACCCTCACCACCGCCCTCATGTTTGGTTTGGTCTGTCTTCTATTCACCGGTTGCGTCCAGGGGGACAAGAAAGTCACCCTAAGGTTGAAATACCAACCGGGCATGAAACTGGTTTACGACCAAACTTCCAAAAGCAGCACGCAAGTTACGGCCGGCGATTCGCTCATTGAAGAATCGTCCCATGCCTACGATGTCGACATTGTGTTTCACATCATATCGTTGGCTGAAGACAGCACCGCCGAGGTGCTGGATACCTCCACCTGGTCCTACGAGGTCGCATCAAAGGAAGACAGCACCAAAATGACAACCGTGGACAGGTCGCGCATATCTACGCTGTTCGTTCAACCGAACGGTCGATACACCGACCTGGTCCTATCGCCGGACGAAAAATTGAGCACGGTTACCTGGCTGAAAAGTTATTTCGAACAGGGCATGCCGGTCTTCCCCGATGGTGAACTTACTCCGGGATACAGTTGGACCCAAAGCACTAAGGTCCTGCTGCCTGAAGAGACAATGGACGCCTCCACTACCTATCGGATAAAGGCGTTGGCTCGTGAAGCCGGATATGATTGCGCCGTGATTGAGTACGACGGTAACATGGTGATACCGGTGGTGGAAACCGAAGTCGACAGTTGTACGCGTTCGGGCTATGATGAAATCAGGATCAGCGGCGTGACATACTTTGCCTACAAAGAGGGGATCGTGATTATCGAACGGCAGAACTGGCAGGTAGAGGGTCACCGCACAAAAACTTGCGATGGTATCGTCGACCGTTACCGGATCAGCACCAACTCAGACCTTGAGTTTATGCTGGCCGAGTTCGTCAAGCCGTAGGGGGTTGTTCACCGGCTCTAATGAGGAAGTAATCAGACATGCCATGCAGAAAACTACTTACGCCAATTCTCCTGTTGGCCTGCCTACAATTGAGTTGTACGAAGTATAATACTCTGGCTTACCTTATGGTCGGCCAGGATATACAGCACGCTGGTGGTACGCACTCACCCGGGTCATCCTACGGTCTGCATTGCGGTAAACACATACTTCACCCTTCGGTCCAATGCTTCAGAAACTCAGCACGGGCACCTCTCGACGAAGATTTGCCGATGGGGATCAGTATACGGGTTGCTGGTGCCGAAGGAGTAGAACTCATACCGTATCGTGATAGGATGTTGTTTGCTGCAGACAGCTTGGCTGTGATCTTTCACAATACAGGTGAGGTTGTTTATGCGCAAAGAGAACCCCCCACCTCATTTCCAGTAAACAGAGGCAGTGTGGTCCACCGGTATGGTTCCCTGATAATTCCAGCCGACGCTAAGCGCATCACGTTGATAGTCACCGGCTATGCAGACCCAGTCCTCAACGAAAGCCTCAACTGCGATTCGCTCATTTTTCCTATGTACCGCTATGAGGAAAGCAATCTGTCGGTGTGGGTCGGGTGACCTGTGTCGCCGGTGTCATTCAATCATGGGAAGGGGGAGCGAGTCAAAGCGCTGATCAAGGTAGAACCACTCGCCCTCACCTGACGAGTATGCGGGGAGGTGAAAGGCCAGGAGACCGAGCGCCTTACTGAAGTATGCACTAAAGAAATTGCCTTCAGGATTACCGCCTCCGCCCATTGTCGTATAGTCGTCGTATGCAACGACCAGTAGGTTGTCGAATTGTCTGCCTTCGATAGTCAGCGATTGCCCGGTGTCGATCGTCCGTCGATAGCTGGCCCCGGGATTTGGAAAGGTCGAGGAAACACGAATAGTGTCGAGTAAGATGGTATCAGACTTGAACACTGTGAAGGCAACCAAACTCAGGTACGGCCGATGTCTCAATACGTTATCTCTTATACGGAAAATTGATTTCCCGATCATACTTGAATTCGTGAGCACGTCCGGATACCAGTAGAACAGTCCTGAATCAGACTGGATACTGAAGATTGAATCTTCGGGGAACAGGGTGTATTCGACCGCGATGGAGTCAACCTCCGACATTCTCCATCGCACGGCCAGATACAGGTATTGCGGCTGCTTGTCCCACTGTCCGTTGTCGTTGAGATCGCAGTATGGCACACCCGGCTCACGGTTGGGCAGGCTCAACCAATTCGAGTCACAGTCCCTATCACCGTCGCCGTCCAAGTCGTCAAAGGGCACTCCGGGTGACCAGGGGTCCTCAGCCCCGTCGTGTTTGCCGTTGTCATTAAGGTCCTGGTTGTCTGGACCGCGAGACATTATGAAAAGGTCTACGCCTGGATCGAAGACACCGTTTCCGTTGTTGTCGATGAACGGTTCGCCCACACTCTTTTCGCACCAGACATAGGCCTCGGCCGCAGGTGGCGCCATCGTCGTGCGTAGAATCATGTATGAGGTTGTGTCGAAATGAACATAGTCCGCAAAAAGCACGGGCTGGGGTGCCTGCGGTCCGTTGGGACTTGTATCTTCGGTGCAGTTTTGAACCACCACAATGACCAAGCACGCAGCAGCTATCAATAGGATTATACGGTTACTCATCATTCCTCCTGGCTACCCCCTAATGTAGCAATTGTGCTCCGTATGTCAACGTTGTCCGCCGGGTGAGCCACAGCTTGCCCTGGGATCGGTAGTCTATGCGATCTCCCAACTCCCTCTTTACAAGCGAACATGTTCGTCCTTTATTGCTCGAATGAGTGATTTCATGAATAAACTCAATCGACGGTTCGACCACGCCGCGCTGAAACCGGAAGTGGATGAAGCCGCTGTCCGTACACTTTGCAAAGAAGCTATCGAGAACGACTTCTACTCGGTCGCTATCAACCCGGTATGGGTGCGGACGGCAGCCGACGAGTTGAAAGGCAGTGCGGTCAAGATACTTTCGGTGGCCGGGTTCCCACTGTCGGCGGCGCGAACCGATGTCAAACTGTTCGAAGCAATCAAAGGCGTCGATGACGGCGCGCACGAAATCGATATGGTGGCCAATGTCGGCTGGATGGTATCGGATCGTTTCAAAGAGGTAGAGACCGAGATAGCCGAGATTCGAAGTAAGCTGCCGTTCAATGTAGTGCTGAAGGTCATTATCGAAGCGGGCAAGCTCACGACCGAACAACAGATCGAAGCAACAAAATGCATCATAAACGCCGGCGCACAGTTTGTAAAAACCTGCACCGGCTTTTTCGGCGGTGCGACACTCGAGCAGATCCGAACGCTGCATGAAGCAGCAGCCGGGCAGATCGAAGTGAAGGCCTCGGGTGGTATCCGCACGCTCGAACAATGCCGCGAGTTCCTGGCCGCCGGCGCGACACGGCTGGGCAGTTCATCGTCGGTGGCGATTATGGGAGAGTTGAATGCAGTCTTGTAGGGCAGGACCCCTGTGGTCCTGCCGATCTTGGCGGCTACGGGGACTCCGTCCCAAACAAGGTTTGAGACGGCCACCCCGAGTAAAGGACGGATTCCTGCTTTCGCAGGAATGACAAGTCGAGCAGGAATGACAAGTCGAGCAAGAGTGACAAGTCGAGTAGGGCGGGACCGCCGAACCATTTACGAGAGGAGAATGCGCCATGAGTCAGGCAGATCAGGATCGTCGCGTCGATTACATTGAATTCCCGAGCACCGATATCGAAAAGACAAAGAGGTTCTACGGGGCCGTATTCGGATGGAAGTTTACTGATTATGGTCCGGAGTATACCAGTTTTAACGATGGAAGATTGGGCGGTGGATTTGCCAAATCGCCGGAAGTTGTGTCGGGCGGACCGCTTGTGGTGCTTTATGCCACCGCCCTAGAAGAGATCAAGGATAAAGTCAGCGAGCATGGTGGTAAAGTCGTGCGGGATACTTTTGAGTTTCCGGGCGGACGGCGGTTTCATTTCAGCGACCCCAGCGGCAACGTATTGGCAGTCTGGTCGGATAAGTAGGGAGAACTGAAGCGGACAGTGGGGGGCCTATGCATACCCCGAATCCCACAGCAAGCTGTGGGGCACCCAGTCCCGTAGGTTGGAACCCCCTTGTGGGTTCCGACTTGCCAGTCACTCACATAGTCAGCCACACACTACGCATCCGGATGAAGAATCACACGAAGCGCGTGATGTCGGGTCTCCAAGAGAAGAGAGACCCAACCTACTGTTAAAAAGCAATAGCAAAACTACCGGTTCTGTGGGCCACCTATGTCATGGTGAGCTCAGTCGAACCATGAGCCATGAAAGCAGGAGCTCACCCCTCGACTCCGCTCGGGGTGACACGGCTAGTCATTCTGGCGAAGGCCACAATCCAGTCTTCTCTTCGGGTGGCCGTCTCAAGCCTTGTTTGGGACGGCAGGCAAGCCTGCTCACTGCGCTTCGCGCGCACAATACGTGAGCACTGCGTGATAGCATCACAGGCCGCGAAGCACAAGAGAGCGATTTATCGCCACCCCCAAAGCGGCTTTGAGGGTGCCACCCGACGGAAGCACCGGGGCACAACCCCCAAGGATGGTAGCCCGATCAGTCAGGCGTTTTGATCCAGAAGTGCACTTTATAGTATGACTTCCCTGGTCCATAGATGCCCTGGCCAACCTTGGTATCGTAGGTCGCCCAGTCCGATACTTCGGTTGAGGAACGAGAGCGAACACTCCAGAGATAATCTGTATCCGGCCTGAGTGGATTCGGAAGGACAAAGCTCGTTCCCACAATCCCTTCTTCGTAGAAGACTTCGGCCCCTGGGCTCGGGACCTTATCCATCAGCGGTCCGGCGCCATCCACCATCACCACCTCATAAATGATCAAGTCATAACTCTGGTCCGCGTTACCCTCCCAGCGAAACTGCGGCTGGAGACTTGAAACCTTTGTAGGCCAGTAAGGGGACCCAGCCGCGGCCTTGGGTTTCGGCTCAATCGGCTTGATCAGATGATAAGTCTGCGAAGCACACCCCACACAGATAAGCGCCAAACACAAAAACAAGGGAACTCTCTTCATCGCGGCTCACTCCATTCCATTAGTTGTTGAGTCGGATCTACGCCTTCTACTTCTTTGGCGAGGGCCGGTGGTAAAATGTGAAACTCGTCGACCACCTGAGCCTCGTGTATAAAACGATCTTTGCTGGAGGGATCGAACGCAAAAGTCCCTATGTAGACTACATGCGCACCTTCCGGTACAGTGAACGTTGCCCAAATACGGCGGTTTCTTGAAACGTGCTTGGGCCTTGCCGTCCAACTTCCCTCGGTCATACCTTCCCACCTGATTGTTTGAATCACATAGCGACCCGGCCTGAGCCGCCAGCGGAACCAACCGTCATCGGCAGGTTTGATTTGGAAGTACGCTTTGAATTCGGAGTCCGTCTCACTTCCGACCAAAACCTCAGCCTGGCTGAATTTGTTCAACTCTGCGAGGTCACTTTTGGGATTCAACCGGCCCAACACCGGCACGGCATCCGGTGGAGCTTCGCTCGGACTTCGCAGGTTAACGCCCCTGCCACCGCATCCTCCCATGATAAACACGGTGCAAAGAAGGACAGTCCAATCCTTGAATCGTGCGTGGTTCTCAGTTGCAATTGTGTTCTTCATGTTTGCTTTCGTCTGTCGCTGGGTCTAGTTGAATCTGCGTCGAATTTCGACACTGGAATGGTCAACTGCGTTTGTGCATTGAGTGTCCTGAGCCGAGGTTTCCAGGGTCAAGAGTTTCAAAAGCTCAGCATGTTCCTCTCTGTTTGTCTGAGTATGCAGAGTCTTCTTGGCGGAGTCAATTGTTTTCACGATTTGGTCAGTGATTGGTCCTGTGACCACGAAAAATGAACCCACCAGCCCATACATGGGTCTGATGCACGAAGCGCTCTTGGTGGGGTACCTTGAAGAATCACGCGAAGCGCGTGATGTCGGGTCTCCAAGAGAAGAGAGACCCGACCTACGGTTAAGAGGCTGGGCGCGAAGCGCAAGGAGTGATTTATCACCAAAAAACTTCAACCCGGTATTGGCAATCGACAATGATCTGGTTATTATGTTTGCGATAATGCAAGAGAAAGCACCCAGCCGCCGACCGTTTCTGGGAATGCACTTTAAGTGCTGTAAACTGTATTCCCGGATCTATCTGAATAAGAAGCAGACCGCCTTTGTCGGCTGGTGTCCAAAGTGTGCCTCAAAAGTGGAAGTGAGAGTTTCCCCCACCGGCAGTGACTCGCAGTTTTTCACCGCCGGGTGAAAAGATGAACGGGCAGACCGGGAGGTCTGCCCGCGCACGAATTGAGTAGGGTGGGTCCGTCTTCGCCTGCGCGCTGCGGCGTGAACCCGCCAAGGGGCAGACGAGGGCGTCTGCCGCCCACAGGAATGAATATGGCCTTTTTGAAATCGAAAATAGTCGTAGTCCCGGTCGGCGAGGTCGACTTTTCGGTGGTCAATAGATTGGCCGCCGAGATCGGCCCGGTGTTCAACCGCTCGGTCGACATTCTCAAGGGGATGAAGACACCGGATGAGGCCCACAATGTCGTTCGTAACCAGTATTACGCACCGGTCGTGCTGTCCAAGCTGGAGCGAATTAAATCCAATGCGCGCGAGAAAGTGATTGCGGTTTTCGAAGAAGATTTGTATTTGCCTGATGAGGCATACATACTGGGATATGCGGACTGTCTGGCCGGAACGGCCATTGTGTCGCTGTTTCGCATCCGTTTGGAGTTTTACGGCCTGCCGGAGGATGAAGCCAAGGTCTATCCGCGCTTGTTCAAAGAGGCCATTCACCAGGCGGCGCACTTGTTCGAACTGTCGGAGTGTCGCAATCCCAAGTGTGTGAATTATTTTAGCCAGATGATGTTGGACATTGACACCAAAAGCGACAAGTTCTGTGACATCTGCCGCCGTCAGTTGACGGGGGTGGTGTGAGTAGAAAAGGCGCGGGGACATGAGACTATGGCGGAGAAAAAACCACTAACACCAGTTGTTCGTAACCGATTGCTGCGACTAGTTCTGAGGGCATTTCCGTTGCCGTTCATTCCTGTTCCTGAGTTGTATGACCTTTTTCTCGATCTACGTCGTTCCGAGGGCGACGTCGATCAGCAGGTCACTGAAGCTATTGACTCCCTTAGAAAGACCACTAATCTAGTAGATAGACTTGAAGGCGGGCTGAAGGAACGCTCTGAAAAACTGGCCCGCCTCCGCGAGGATTACAACAAGCTCTCAAGCTTGGCAAACATCGAACGTGAGAACGCAGAAGCCTTTGTAAAACAACTTGAAGAAACAGTGGGCAAAGGTAAATCTAAAGATAGGTGGCTTTCGTTGGGGTTCAGCCTTCTTTCAGGACTCGTATTCTTCATACTAGGAATTATATTCGCCAATGCCTTTTGAAGATTGCGGATCATGCGTTTTTTTGGGGCGCTGTGGATACAACTATAAGTAGCTAGAATCATGACACTTGACCAAATAATCGACCTGCTTAAAAGCGACGATGACTTCCAAAAGAACATCGTCCAGTGGAAGACCATCCCGGCGCGTGAAGCTATTACCGAAGACTTCCCCTCCAACCTTGATCCGCGAATAGTCGGTACGTTGGCTGAAAAGGGAATCGAGAATCTCTACACTCATCAGGCTGAAGCAGTCCGGATGGTGCAGGAGGGTCGTGACATTGTTGTTGTGACGCCGACAGCATCGGGCAAGACGCTGTGCTACAACCTGCCGGTGCTGAATCGTATCCTTGCCGAGCCAGAGACACGCGCTCTCTACCTTTTCCCCACTAAGGCACTTTCACAGGATCAACTGGGTGAGGTGCATGATTTTATCGAGAAACTTGATGTCGACATCAAGACCTACACCTTCGACGGCGACACGCCCAACTCGGCCCGCCGCGCAATTCGTTCGGCCGGACATATCGTTATCACCAACCCGGACATGCTGCACACCGGCATCCTGCCGCATCATACCAAGTGGATCAAACTTTTCGAGAACCTTCGGTATGTCGTGATCGATGAGGTGCATCATTACCGCGGTGTTTTTGGATCGCATCTGGCCAATGTCGTCAAGCGCCTGCACCGAATCTGCAAGTTCTATGGTTCCAACCCGGTGTTTATATGTTGTTCGGCGACTATTGCCAACCCGGACAGTCTGGCATCACGAATCATCGGACGCGATGTGGCGCTTATCGACAACAACGGCGCCCCTTCGGGTGAAAAGCACTTTGTTATTTACAACCCGCCGGTGATCAATAAGCAGCTCGGCATTCGCAAATCGGCGGTCAACGAAGCCTCGCGGTTGGCCGCTCGCGTTTTGAGGCACCGTATTCAAACGATAGTGTTTGCTCGCTACCGGCTTTATGTCGAAGTACTGCTGACCTACTTGCAGCGTGAGCTAAAAGGAGACTTTGGGCGCGGTATCAACATCGCCGGTTATCGTGGCGGCTATCTGCCGAACGAACGCCGTCAAATCGAACGCGGACTGCGCGATGGTTCCATCCACGGCGTGGTGTCCACCAACGCGCTGGAGTTGGGGGTGGACATTGGCAGCCTTGAGGTTTCTATAATCGTCGGCTACCCCGGCTCGATTGCATCGTTGTGGCAGCAGGCCGGACGAGCCGGACGACGCAACGCCGGCTCGCTGACTATCATGGTGGCCAATTCTTCGGCTATCAATCAGTTTTTGTGCGCCGAGCCGAAGTATATTTTTGATCGCACGCCGGAGTCGGGCATTATCGATCCCGACAATCTGATAATCAGAACCAATCACCTCAAGTGCGGCGCCTTTGAACTTCCTTACGACGAAGAAGAGACCAGTATGTCCGACGGCACCGTTGAGATTCTCGACTACCTGGCCGAGAGCAATGTGATCAGGCAATCGGGCGATCGCTATCACTGGTCGTCGGAGATCTATCCGGCCCAGGAAGTATCGCTGCGCTCGGCTTCGCCTCAGAACTTCGTCATACTGAACGAAAGCAAACAGGCGCAGGTGATCGGAGAAGTGGACTATTTCTCAGCGCCGATCTTTCTGCACCCGGAGGCTATTTACCTGCATTCAGCCAATCAGTATCAGGTTACCAATCTCGACTGGGAAGGACGCAAAGCATACGTCAAAGAGGTCAAGGTCGACTACTACACCGACGCCGAGACCAAGACCGATCTCAAAGTGCTGGCCATTAACGATGAAACCGGGTTCGGCGATTCTCTGATGAACTGCGGAGAGGTATCCGTTACTTCGGTCACCGTCATGTTCAAAAAGATCAAGTTCCAAACGCATGAGAACGTCGGCTCGGGCAAACTGGAGCTGCCCGAACTGGAGATGCACACCAATGCCTTCTGGTATGCCTTCCCTTCCGACGTCCCGAATCAAGTGGGGCTGGACGGTTCCGCCTTCGGCGGCGCGTTGCGCGGACTGGCCAATATCTTAGGCAAAATAGCTCCCTTGTGGGTGATGTGCGATCCTCGCGACCTTCGTTCCATCTCACAGGTTCGCGCACCGTTCACCGAGCGACCGACTGTTTACATCTACGAGAACATCCCCGGCGGAGTCGGGCTTTCGGAAAAACTGTTCAACGAACACGAGCCGCTGTGGGAATCCTGCCTGGACCATCTCAGGCAGTGTCCATGCAAAGACGGCTGCCCATCTTGTGTCGGCCCGGCCATGGAAGTGGGTCACGAGGGCAAAGAGGGTGCTATCCGTCTGATGGAGTTCATGCTGGCTCACGTTCCGGTCTGACCCATGAATGGGCTTCTTGCGCCGCGCGGTGATAAATCACTTTCTTGCCCTTCGCGGCGATAAATCGCTTTTTTGCCCTTCGCGCGCATCCATGTCATCCCGAGCGGAGTCGAGGGGTGGCACTTTTCCGGGGCGACACAAGGCCGCCCCCTACAGAAGAACCCACTTGGCGCAAAGCCTCCAGGTGGGGTACCGAAGTAGAACCTATCACTCGCGTAGCGGCGGGGCTTGTCTCCGCCGATCAAGTCATCCTGAGCGCAGTCGAAGGGTGGCACTTTTCCGGGGCGACACAAGGCCGCCCCCTACAGAAGAACCCACTTGGCGCAAAGCCTCCAGGTGGGGTACCGAAGTAGAACCTATCAGTCGCGCAGCGGCGGGGCTTGTCTCCGCCGACCAAGTCATCCTGAGCGCGGCCGAAGGGTGGCACTTTTCCGGGGCGACACAAGGCCGCCCCCTACAGAAGGACCCACCTGGCGCAAAGCCTTTAGGTGGGGTACCGAAGTACACCTATCCCTCGCGTGGCGGCGGGGCTTGTCTCCGCCGACCAAGTCATCCTGAGCGCAGTCGAAGGGTGGCACTTTTCCGGGGCGACACAAGGCCGCCCCCTACAGAAGGACCCACCTGGCGCAAAGCCTTTAGGTGGGGTACCGAAGATGGCGGGTCTGCCAACCCGGCCATATTGTCGCACTGCAACATGGCGTCTTCGGTCGCATATTTTGCGCCGGCCAATTCCGCCCTTGTATAAACAAACAGTACACTCTATCTTAATAGGCAAGCACACACTGTAGCAGGGTATCGCTACGCATTTGAACAAACCAGGTTGGTCCCCGTCCAGCCAAGGATGGAGGAAGAGTGATGAGGACACGTTTTTGTGTTTTGACCGCGCTGTTGTTGATGCTGCCGTTCAGTATCGCCACGGCGCAGGAGCCTCAATGTGGAGATGCCGACGGCAACGGATCGGTGGCTGATATTGGCGATATACTCGCTATATTGGAGTACATTTGCGACAACGGGGACATCGATACGGTCAACGCGGACTTTGATACAAGAATCGGAGTTACCGTAGCCGACGCCTCGGCGATGTTTCATCTCGAATCGAAGGCGGGCAGCCAGAGTCAATGCAACCCAACCGAAGCATACAGTTTTGATCCTTCCCCTGCGGACACTATTTATGTCCCGTACATCAACGGCATTTCAAACGATGCCACGCAAGTCTTTCTGCCGGTGGGAATGACTCTCAGCCAGGCCTACAAGACCTGTTTCTATCTACCCATTCTCCACCAGGCTGACGGTTCAAACAACACGTTTGAGTACAACCGAGCATATTTCTTGGGGGAAGGTCTTAGTTTTATTCCCTGGGGGAGCGATCCTCCGCTGGCGGACACCCTGGTGCTCGCAGGCTCCACCTTCTCGGGAGGGGTGGCGGGCAACCACATCTGGTTCTCGCTTGAGTACCAACGAACCGTCGCCGGTGAAGGAGCTATCGTCACGTCTCTCACTGATCGGTACAACCCGCTCAGGTACGCTGTCGGTAGGTCTCTAGGCGGAATCGGTGGAGAACGAGATTTGGACCTCTTCCGCCCGGTGGTTGTATATGTCGATGTATCATTCCCGATGGGTGACTGTGATTGTAGCGGCGAGTTGGATATTGCCGATCTGGTCTGTGTTGTCGATCATATATTCAACTTTGGTCCGACCTGCCATCCGTACATGCAACCGTATAGCGTTCATATTCTGGACGCAGACTGTTCCGGCAGCGCCGATATCGCCGACCTGGTGTACATTGTCGACCACATGTTCAACGGCGGACCGGCGCCGTGTAATCCGTTCGCACCGTAGAAGAGGAATACTCGGAGGACAGCATGAGGATGCTGGTTTGTGTAGCGATTGTGGGGCTGGCCTTGGCCGGACCGGCTGCTGCCCAGGAGATTCTCTGCGGCGATGTCAATAGTGACGAAGCAGTCGATATCAGCGACTTGCTCGACTTCATGGATTACCTGGGCGGCAACACCGACATAGACACGGCAGCGGGTGAGTATGACCATCGTGTCGGCGTATCCATTTGCGACCTCTGGGCTATGGTTTTTTACTGGGTGGGTCCCAAGGCAAGCTGGGGTGATTGCAATCCCACCGAACAGTACGGATTCTCCCTGTCGGCTACCGACACCGTCTATATCCCATCCGTCAGCGGCATCCGCGAGGAAGTCACAGAGGTTTTTCTTCCGGTCGCCATGACCTTCGAAGGGGACCGTGGTTCCTTCCATTGGCCACTGCTCCACCAGGCAGCAGGTTCAAACGGTGTGTTCGGCCTGACTCAGGCTCTTTCCCACCACGAAGGTGACTCAACAGGATTGCTCCTGGAAGTTAGTGATCCTTTGCTGGGTGATACGGTGGCCCTGACCGGGCTTCTGTTTCTGGAGATCGGTAGTCCGGAGGGCAATCACATCTGGTTCTCGCTGCACTACGAACGCACCGGAAGCGGCACCGGCGATATTGTGACAGAGTTGACGGATCGCTATTACCCTCTCAATTACACTGTGGCGCGACAGACAGGTCAGACCGACGCAGACCTCTTTCGCCCGGTCGTCGTGTCGGTCGATGTCTCGTTTCCCATGGGAGACTCAGATTGCAACGGCCAGTTGGACATTACAGACTTAGTGACTATGGTCGACCATGTGTTCGGAGGTGGCAGTGTCTGCCGCCCTTATGTACAACCTTATGGTCTGCATATCCTGGACATGGACTGCTCCGGCAACTACGACATTTCGGATTTGGTTTATACGGTGGATTACATGTTTACCGGTGGCCCAAAACCATGTAACCCGTTTGCACCATAAGACGGTTTCCGACCGGCGAGAGCCACGTCTACCTGGCCACAGCGGGATGAGGCGATTCCCTCGAATCGGCTGCGGCCAACTGAACGACCGTTGCTGAACAAGGAAGTTTGGCAACGGTCGATTTTTCTTGGCTTTTCATGTCTTGATTACAACTGTATAGTGGTGATGTCATGATGACGCTCGACGTTGCGTTGGGGTGAGGGACTCGTAGGGTGGGTCCATCTTCGCCTGCGCGCCGTGGCGTGGACCCGCTAAGTCGTCAGGCAGGTTTGGTAGGTCAGGTCCTTTATGGACCTGACGCAGGACAACAAGTCAGGACCACAAGGGTCCTGACCTACAAAGGGCGCCATCCAACCTACATGACTCTGCCAGTCTTCTCGATGATCAGGTACAGCCGGTTCGTCTCGGCGAGTGGATCAGGGCTGCAATCCAACTTGTCCCATAGCCCGACCTTGTCCCAAGTAAGCAAGGGATAGTTGCATACGAATCCTGAAGGGCTGGAAGCTCTAAGTGTCCACAGTTTTTCGATCGGTCGAGCCAGGGCAACAGTGTCTCCCGCAAAAAAGAACTCGGAACGAAACCGGACATCCGTCGATTCCAGTGAAACCATGAGATTACAGCAGTCGTTTTCATCGACCAGACCGTTCACCAGATGCTCTTTCAGAAACGGATGATCAGTGTGGAATGCCCGGCGATGGAGGTCGAACAGCCTTCGTTCCAGCTTAAGGTGCAATTGAGACTTGTACGGCGTGGACAAGAACAAATACCGGCTGGTTACCCGCAGCACCTCCTTCAGGAAGTCACTGCGTTGATCCGGAGGAACATGCTCCAGGACATCCAACGAGACCACGCAGTCGTATTCGTTGTCCGCGACCGGAAGCGTCTTGCCATCGTAAGTAATGTCCGCCTTTCCTGAGATATTGGCCACATCGATGGAGGAATCTGAAGCCTTCAGAAAGTGTCTAAGTTTTCCCGATAATCCGCCCAGATCCAGGATGGTTCTGCAAGCGTGATACTTGATAAAGGATGCAGCCAGATAGTGTCTCTCGAAAGAATCGAAGCCGTTGAACAATTTGTATGTGGCGGCTATGAGGTTACCAAGACGGTTGCCCTCAGCCGCCGCCCTGTCAAAATCGAATAATCGAAAACCACTCCCCCGCTCGGGTACCGATTCGCGGGAATGAAGTGTGTCTTTGAACGAGATGTTCATCCAGCCCCCCGGTTCACACAAGATATGAGACTCCTCTTCAAAAGAGGATCATGGTTGTACTAATTATTGTCGTCAGTGCTTCGTGAGCTTATAAGGGTAACACAATCGTCGGTCTCCAGTTTGTGCAACATTTGTGCAATACTGACTCCGGGCCCCTCTAACCGCCAACCTGCCTCTCCCCTTGAGGCGTTTTGACGGAGTTCTCAAACAGAGTTTCGGTGGGTCTTGCCCAGCAGCGCAGGCTGATTCGTGTGACCCGCCGCTCATGTCTGACGCGCACTTAGGTGTCAGGTCACAATCCCGCTGGAGCGAGATTAAGACCCAACACCACGGCACACCGGGTTTTTCAACAAGCCTCTGGGCCGGTATTCCATTGTCCGCTGAGATCGCGGCGAAACGGCTGGAAACGACAAAAGCCGCCAGGCTATCTGCCCGGCGGCTCTGTCACTCTCTGTCGGTCTGCGTATTTTTTTGCGCCTACACGCACCCGGTTGGCTTGGCCATTCCCGCAACTTTGCAAAGCCCAAGGGCCGGACCCGACGGGAACAGCTCGTATACTCTGGCCAGCTTGAAACCGGTCTCCAGGCAGAGCTTGCGGATCAGCGGGGCCGAGTCGAATCTCAGGTAGTAGGCGCGGATATATTTGATCAGTTTCCAATGGTCGTCGGTCAATTCGTCGACCCCTTCGCTTGTGGCCAGCGCCTTGGCGACTTCCTCATTCCATACTCCCGGATTTTGCATGAATCCGAGTTCATCTATCTCAAACTGAATATCGCCTTGTCTCACCGTCGGCACTTGCAGTTCTCCATCGACCATTTGCCGGCTGCGCTCTTCGGGGCCGCTGCTCAGCCGGGCTGTCGTGTTGTTTTGCTCCCTTACTTCACAATATCGGCAGACTTTGTGAAAAAGGTAACAATCTCTTTGGGGCCAATCTAAACATTATCTCTGTTTTGTCAAGAGGTTTTAGCTGATGCAGGACTAAAGAGGTCACCTACACCCTTTTCTCTGTTCTTGACAATGCCAACCTTAACATGTATTATATAGACCAACATAGTACGATATCAATCGTGCTCGTTTGGTCTGCCCGACCGGAGGTTACAATGTTCAAGAAGTCCGCGCTCCTGTTTGTTGGCTGCATACTATTGACATATCTGACCTGGTCTACCTGGTGGACTTCATGTTTTCAGGCGGTCCCGCCCCGCCGGGTTGTTAGAGGGTGTACGAGAGTATCAGACCGGACTTTGCTTCCCATAGAAAAACCGGCGCATGGCCGGTCTTCCAGAGCTTTGAATCTGTATCTTTCAGGTAGTCTTGTTTTGTCGGTGTCGCTGCAGCAAGCCGATACCGATCAACCCGGCAATCATCAGGGCGATGGTAGCCGGTTCCGGGACGGACGTGACGGCGTCGGTCGGCGGCTCATCGGTTGCAGACGACGTCTTGTATAGGTCGGCACCCATCGGTCCGTTGCTGTGGAAGTCGCCATAGCCGCCGTTGGTCCACTGGTTAATATTCTCAACATCGCCACCAAGATTCGTGTGAGGGGCGGGAAATCCGAACGACGATGATACTGTCGCTATCAGAATGATGATGGTGGCAATTGACGAGTATTTTGTGAAGTTGCTTTTCATTTGCACGCTGCCTTAGCTACTAGTTAACTCAAACGACATAGTAGCAAAACCCTTACCGAGAGCGGCAGTACTGCCGGGCAGCAACTTACGAGGATATTATTGTCCAGTTTGCACAGAAGGTGTGCTCTTGGTGCACTTTTTGAGAAAAGCGATCTCACGCCACACTATCGAAACACGAAAAAACCGGCCCGAAGCCGGTTTTGGAAATCGTCAATTGTCATGGTAGAATCAGGAGGCGTTGGCCTGACGTCGTCGACGCTGAAGTATGGCGATGCCGAGCAGTCCGAGAGCTAACAAAGCCAGCGTGGCCGGCTCCGGAATCGCGGAAGTATCCCCACCCTCATAGTCCATCATGAAAACGGCCAGATCTACCCTGAGGTAACCATCACCGGCATCCAGATCAACGTTGAGTGAACCATCGGTCCAGTGTACATGCTGAGCAATATCCGGCGCCCATTTATTTGAGTTATCCAGAAAACGCTGGTTGGTCGGGTCCCAGCCCAACAATCCTTCGATAGCTGTTTCGCTGCCGTCGTTGGAGACCCAGACACCGTCGATATAGAGTCGAGCCCGCAGGATTTCGTCGGTCGGCAGAGGCATCACTGTCGGTGTTGAGTGACCCCAATGAAGCCGGTCGGTGTACTGGTCGGAGCTTTGATCCAGCGAACTCAGGAATTCATCGGTTTGTGTGTATGAGAAATCGACCACAGAGGCAAACATATACTCATGCTGGTCCAGAAAGAATGTCCAGTCCTCCTGGATGTTCTCTGAGTAATGCACGGTCGGAAAGGCCATGGCCAAAGATGCTGATAGCAGCACAATAACAGCAATCATTCCAAGAAGTCTATACATACAACAGCCTCTGTAGAAACTACGTTTTCAATACACTATTCCGCAAACAATGAAAGCAAAAACCGGGCCGCCACACACGTTGTTGCACAACAATAACTTACAAGCCATCGATAAGCACGATGCTGTCCATGTTGTTCATAGTTTGAGCACTTAGTTGCAAACCGCTTCACATATACCTGATTGGATGGGGCTGATGAGGGCGGTCACATATGGCTTCAGGTTCAAGTGCCAGGGTGGCACCCTCAAAGCCGCTTTGGGGGTGATGAATCACTCTTTGCGCTCCGCGCCGATAGTGACAGCATTCATAAGTGAGCTGGGCAGTGCCCGCGAAGCGCGAGAAACAGGCTTGCCTGTCGCCCCAGACAAGCAGGCTGTGTCGCCCGGGCAAGTTCCTCCGGTTCCTGCGTTCGCCGAAGGCAAGTGTTTGAACCGGAGGTTTCAAAGGGATCTCATCCACACCGCCTTAGTGAGAATCGCAGGGTCACAATCCCGACTTCGTCGAGATCAGGACCCTGCGAAACCACATTATGACACAGCCTCAAGGTCTGGACCGGAGGAAATCAGCAGGAAAGATCGATGGTTCGACTCCGCTCACCATGAGGTGATGAATCACCTTCTGTGCTGCCCTGTGATAAATGACTTTTTCGCGCTGGCCCCGTTAGCAGTCCGGCCCTGAGCGCCCTCCAACCTCAGCCTGATCGCCATCAATCCCACCCGGCCCAAAGCCTCTGGTTGGGCTACCGTCGTATTCAGTTTGCAGGTGCTGTCAGGCGACTCGCCTGACGGTCTTAAGGCTCGTGAGCAGGCGTCGGGCGGGGTTGTCCAACGCCACCTGACAACCAGCAAACCGTGGGAACGAGCACCCGGCCCAAAGCGAAGCAACAGTCTTGATGACGGACGTTTGAGCATGCCGCCCCAGCCTCTACGAACCCACTGGTAGCTATCCATAGCCTGAATTCTGAGGCTCTGAGGCGCCAAACCCGTTGCAAAACGGCCGTAGATTGCCGATATTAAGGCAGATGGGAAAGTCTTGCCACGGTTCACCCGTTGGAAAAGGAGAATCATGCCGCAAATTGCAAGAATGCTGCGATTGAACTTGCTCACCCTCACCATTTTGATCTCCCTCTGGTCGACCGGTCACACGGCGACGGATGCGATCAGCTATCAGGGACGGTTGACCATGGCCGACGGCAATCCCGTCTCCAACGGTCAGCATTCGATCCAGTTTGCCATTTATGATGACTCCCTGGCCGGCCAGCAGCTATGGAGCGAGACGGCGACTATAGTAACACTCAATGGATTGTTCACTCATCTGTTGGGCACGATCAATCCCCTGCCGGATGAATTGTTTAAGAACCCTGATCGGCTTTACCTTCAGGTCGTATTTGAGGAGGAGTCGATCGAGCCGCGTTCGATCCTGACCGGTGCTCCGACCGCAGGCGTCGCCAGTGATCTGATCGTAACCGACCACAACGACACTCTGGTGATAGAGACGGATGCCCTTCAGCGCCGCCTGTCCCTGTTCGATCAGAAGGGTCAGGAACAGGTCAAACTTCAAGGCAGCGGGGCCGGTGGGCAGGTGGTGCTTAACAACCAGGATGGAACCACAGGAATCAGTTTGCACGGTGGGTTGAATGGTGACGAAAGTGTAGTGTTGCCTGATTCGTCGGTGAGCAGTTCGGAGATCATCGACGAGACCGGCTATGTGACCTGGATCAATGTCAATCCGGTAACGATGGTCACGCTTGAGATGACCGACCTGATAAACCTGGAGATTGAGACCCCGGCTGACGGCTATATCGTTCTTGAAGGCAAATGCTATGTGGAGCTGAGCGGGACCACAGGCCCCAATGTGGCACTGGTACAAATCGATGCAAGTGAGGGGGGCGGCTCGCAGTTTCCGTATTACACTCTGGCCGGGCTGGGTGGCTATGTAAACACCAACGAATCATATTTCCCCGTCTATGTGACCCGTGTTTATTGGAGGCAGGCCGGAGTACATTATTTCCGCATGGAGGGTCGCGCCAACAACGCCGCACCGGCCCTGGCCCGTAGTTGGGATCATATCCTGACCGCGGTGTTTTATCCCACCAGCTACGGTGTGGTCAGTAAAGTGTCGACGACGCCTGACGGTCACCCCAACGCCACACCGCATGACATCAAAGACCCTCAGGACCCTGATGGTCGCTCTCGCTTTTACCAGATGGACATGCGCTACTTCGAGCGTCGATCGAAGGATACTACCGATAGGTCGAATAAGTAGGTTGGAACCCTCTTGACCTGAAAAACCGCACACGGGACACATTTCCAACACAAGGGTCACAATGTTAATCATGCTCGCCACATGGCACCGGTGGCGGTCCGCCTGAAAACATGAAAGCATTCAAGTAGTCAACATCATCGTCGTCAATTAGACCATCTCCATTGACGTCGGCTTGTTCCAGGCATGGCGGCGGCGGTCCGCCTTCGTTGACGTATTCGGTCAACCAAACCAGATCACCGATATGGACGGGTCCCGCCCCTTTGTCCTCCACATCGCCTCGAAAGCGACAGCACCAGGGTGGTCGGCCGACCGTGAAACAGTGCGGCCCGTCCCACGATGGCCAGATGCGGTCCGAGTTGTCATTATTGGCAACCCATTGCCACACATTGTTGGGCGGATAAAAACTGGAATCCAGACAGACCGTCTTGCCTTCGTGCTCTGCATCGATCGGACCGATGCTCAGAGTTATCGCTACGGCATCGAAATATGGGGGAATGCCGGTCGATTGGTCCCAGTATATCCCGGCAAACCCGACTGTGTCGGCGCCCGAACCGGTTACACCGTCATAGACGACCCACAACATCTGGAACATGGTAGTGTCGATAGCCCCGGTCCAGTCGCCTGTAGACGTACTCCAATGGGCGCCGCTATTTGAGTAGATGCGAAAGCCGTTGCTGATACCCTTGCATCCGAGTGAGTCGGTGGTCATACGCACCCGGAACATGATGCGCTGTCCCCAGGCAATGGAATTTGAGTCGTGCAGACCGTCAACATAGTCCAGCGAAACCGCTTGTCCGCGAACCATGGTTGCACTGATGAGAATGGACACCACGAACACCAAGCCTAGGATCACCACCGTCCTCATACACTCCTCCGATCAAGTTCGTACATCATTCGGGTAAGACCTGGCATCCCACAAAAAGTCTACGGTTGTGTCCAATATACGCAGTCGGCAGAGCAGTGTCAAGGTCGGGTGTGTTGCGCCGGAGCAGCTAGCGCATCAAGAGCATCTTCCTGGAGGCACGCTGATCGCCTGCGTTGATGCGATAGATGTATACGCCGCTGGCTACCGGTTGGCCTTGATCGTTCTGAGCATCCCAGGCCACAGTGTGGAGTCCGGCGCCTCGTTGGGCATCAAGCAGGGTCCTGACCGTCTGGCCGAGCAGATTGAAAACTTCCACGCGAACCTGCTCAGGCTGCGGCAAGGTGAAATCTATAAAAGTAATCGGGTTGAACGGGTTGGGGTAGTTCTGCGACAGTCCGAAGCGATCAGGTACCGGTGGTTCAACATGCACCTGATGGATTCGATCCCGGTGCAGGTAGTACAGGTGAATCGATCCCCCGCCCGAGGTAGCCACGACCCGGCCATCGGTGGCCAAAAACTCCCCGGCTCGGCCGCCGTGCGCAACCAATCCGGGCGGCGATGTGGCAAGATCATAGATGGCCACACCATCGACGCCAACAGTGTAAAGACGATTGTCGTACAGTACGCCATCGGTTACCGGCAAGGTCAACGGAGTTACTTCCTCCACGACCGGAAAGACAGGGTCGGAACAATCAACGTAGGTCATATCGTCATAAGTAAAATAGGTCAGTCGGCTGTCCCGGACGTGCAGTTGGAAAGCCGGGATAGCCAGATCGATCTGTGAAAGCCACATCAGGGAGAGATCGTCGTTCACCCGATAGATGCTAATGGCATTCTTACCGGTTGACACATAGAGAACCGAATCGGCCGTGGCTACCGAGAGCACTTCTCCAAGAAACGGCCAGGTTGCTGCGTGCAAAATGCCGGTGGAATCATTGATGGGATATATGCTGATCGAAAAGGCTCCTCTGACCATCACAGCCGCGCCGTCGTTCAGCCAATTAGGAAGGTATTCCAGGTCGACCGCATCGTTGGCATCGACCGAGACCGAACCCTCCAGATAGTATTCGTCCGGATCGCTGCTTGACGTAATGAACGCGATCCTATTTAGACCGTGATATAGAACAATCAAACTGTCACCGTTATGATCCAGCGCGGCCACGTTCTGGAGACCGGGGTATACGGTAAAGTCCAGTCGTGGTGTCCGGCGCCAGCGATCAAGGCTGAAAACATCGATCGGATTGGATTGTCCGCCGGTGTACAACCGATCGGCGTGCAGGGACATACCGCGAACGGGACCCGGTCGATCATAAGCGATGCGCGACTGACCGGGATCGGCAAGCGAATACATCACCAGTCCACCGGTCCGGCCCGGCAGAATCAGATATGGCAGGTCATCGAGATAGAACAGGTCGCCATCCGGGCGATCATCGTCGATCTCGAAGGTGGTGCGTTGAGAATGATCTGCGCGGTCCATTAACTGAACGACGCGATCACCGACCAACACGAACTGGCTCTCAGTCATCAGGACCTTGACGACCGGCACTCCCCCATCGACTGACTCCACGATTCCTGAACCGGTCTGGCCGAAACGTCCGAACAGGATTCCATCGTTGATCGCCGCGATGATAAACTCCTCACCGGCTCGACCGAACAAGGCGGCGCGCTGAGGCACAAACAGATAATCAACAAACCGCCCAAAGCCCGCACCGGCCAAATCGTAGCGTATAACGCCGTTGTATTCATCGAGTCCGTATAGCGTGTCGCCGGATATTTCCAGTTGTGTTACCAATACCGGTTTCATGCTGGAATCGGCGAACCGGATGTCGTAATGTTCATCGATGCTGTACCTGAGGATACCTGAGAACCAGGCCGACACGTACAGGTCTTGTTCGTGAATGTCAAAATCGGACAAGGGTATGCCGACATCAACGGCGCCCAAGCGGGACAGACTGGGTAGATGACTGATATCGACTATAAGCAGGCTGTCACGCATGGTGTGAACGAGCAACAACCCATCGCGCACTTTCATCTGAACCGGCTCGTCGTCAAGAAACAACTGCTGGACCTGCACGAAATTCGCGTTGCCGAGGTCATACCGGCTGACCACAATCCCCTCCGGCGACAGGGCCAGTGCAAAACTGTCAACAATGGTCACGGTATGGAAACGGTTCCACAACAATGTCTGGTCGGGCAACCGGTCGATCCCACCGGCGTAGGCGGTCGCGGTCATGACAATACAACCTGCAACGACCAACCACCAGCGACGGATTTTCATTTTACGAGTACCATTTTTCTAGTCATGGTTTTATCGCTGGTCTTCATACGGTACAAATAGACGCCCGTCGACAATCCCGTGGCATCGAAGGGTACGCTGTATTCACCCACTTGCATCTGTCGATCAAGTAGAACGCGCACCTCTTGACCGAGGATGTTGAACACGCGCAGATCGACATGAGTGCTGCGCGGCAGACTGAACTCGATGTTCGTGACCGGATTGAACGGGTTTGGGTAGTTCTGACTAAGGGTGGCTCTCACGGGAAGACGGGTCGGTTCGTCATCGACGCCGGTCGGCAGAAGCGAAGGCGGAAGGATACCTGAGTTACGATTATCAACGAGAAAGCGGCCTGTGTTCAAGCCGTCGTCATAGGCGGCGTCGAAATCCCACACCAGGATTTCCAGGCCGTCGCTCACGATAATCAGTTCGACCAGGCCGTCGCCGTCGAGATCGTCCACCAAGGGCGCATAGCGGGACGAAAACACCTGGGTCGGACGAGTGGGAGTTGCCACCGGCCAGTCTGGAAGCGGTTGGGCCAGATGATCGAGAATGAAAATCTGCTCGGTACCGGTTCCCGGCAGGATGTGCCCGGCGCGAATCATGATCTCGGGAAACTCATCACCGGTCAGGTTGGCTACGGTGGGCGTACCGAAGGTCACCGCTTCCGTGAAAGCCGCCGCACCATTGTGTGCTTCGTCGTCTATGTAGGGGCTGCCGTCGGACCGGTATATATAAAGAGACGCTATGTCGTACTCAAAGAACGTGCAGAGTATCTCCGGTATGCGGTCAAGGTCAAGGTCGGCCAGAATCGGATAGGAACCTATCCAGAGTTCGACCCCCGGAACTTTCACCGGCCAGCCGGGCAGATCGTCGACGCCGTTGGTCTTGACCCACATGGTCATATCACCCAGCGAGTCGCGCCCCAGCACGACTACTTCCGGCAAGCCGTCGTCGGTGAGGTCGCCCACCGCCGTGCCGTAGACTCTCGGTGAACTTTCAATGGTCGGCGCCAGCATATCGTAAGCAGGCAGGCCCGTGCGGGCGTCGAACAAACCCAGTCCGGTGGATGGCTCCGGTGAACTATAGGAAGCTACCACCTCGTTTAATCCATCACCGTTCAGATCGGTCGAGGTTACAAAAGGCGAGGTGGGACCGCCGTGACTGTAGGAGTCGGATATCCTTGGGTCAAAGGATGCAAACAAACCGCCCAACGAGTAGAAATACGGATCACCGTTGAATTCATAGGCCATGATCTGACCTATCTTGTTCAAAAGCACGATGGCTGAATCTTCCCCGATCCCCAACTGTGTTACGGTCATATTTGGATAAGCATAACCGAAAGGTATCTGCCCCGTAAATACTTCCACCGGCCAGCCATCGGCGTAACTTCCGTCGTACTTGAAGACATGTAAACCGTCGCGACTGGTACAGATGATTTCGTCCTGACCATCCCGGTCGACATCGTAAATGGCCGGGACGCACCGAACATCGGACGTATCGGCCACCGGGTAACCCTCGACCAGGTCGCCGTGCGCATCAAACATGTAGAGCCCGGCACTGGTGGGAATCACGATTTCACGCACACCGTCCCTGTTGAGATCGGCACAGGCGGCCGTAACTCCGGGACGGCCGGCAATACTACGCGGCCAGCCGTCGGCGAAGGCTGAGACGACCTGAATGGTCGCCGAGTCGATCTGTAGACCGGAGGCGAAGTATCCATAGAGATAAACGCGGAAGAGACCGGTATCCACTCCGGACACCGACCAATCGAACAACAGTGAGTCAAAGTACTCACCGGTGGAACCATCCAGCCGCACGAACGGTCCGGGCTGTTTGCGGTAGGCAACAAACATGGAATCAAAATCCGGACCATAGGCGCTGCCGATTATAGGTATATGGTATTTGAGTTCGTCGTCGGTCTGTGGCGAGGTTATCTCAAGCTTTTGACTGCGCACATGAACACAATTGGTGAATGAATGGTTGCCGTACTGATCGGTCAGTTTGAAATTGATGAATCCCTCCAGAGTCGGATCATCGAACAAAAAGGCGACAGAATCAGGCGGCAACTCCCCCCCCGAGGCCAGGTACTGCCAGTCGTCGGAACCCTGGCCGATTGAGAAGTCCAATTGCCAACTCCCCTCGTATCCAACCACTCCGGCGATTCGAACCGAGAAATCCTCGGTATACCTTTGGCGCCTGATCGGCGAGATCATTTGAATGCCGCCGTGCCACAAAAGATCATACGACGCCGACAGGTCGAGATAACCGTAGCCTGAGATCGTATCGGGACCGACCAACGTGTCACCCTGGTCAAGTGGGTCCAAAAGATCAATCGCGCCCATTCTCAGAATCTCTTCGAGTTCAGCCAGAGACAGGTCCGGTCTGGTGCCTCTCAGAAAAGCAGCCGCCCCCACTACCATGGGCGCCGCCATTGAGGTTCCATCGGCCAAATAGTAAAGACTGTCTTCACCGACTATCCGAACATCCGGTTCGCCGATGGCTGCATACATGTCCGTTCCCTCGGCGCGCAGCGAGAGTATGTCCAGGCCCGGCGCTACAATATCGACATGGGCGCCCCAGGTTGAGAAGTCGGTCATGTTGCCCGAAGAGTGACCCGCAGCCACAGTAAAGGTGGAATCATAGGCGGCTGGGAAGAATCGGGTGTTGTCGCCGGTGTTGCCGGGAGCGACGGCTACGAAGACGCCATTGAGACGGGCGAATTCCATGGCCTCTTGCAGCAAGCCGGACTCGAACGGTGTACCCCAACTTATGTTGATCACCTGGGCGCCGGCATTAACGGCGTATATGATTCCGGCCACACCAACCGCCGTGGTGGCATTGGGTCGAATTTTGACGGCCATGATTTTGGCAAACGGCGCTACACCGGCGACACCCAGCGGATTTGAGTTGGCCGCAATAATTCCGGCAATATGTGTGCCGTGGCCGACCTCGTCGGTCGGGTCGTTATCGCCGATGGGATTGAACAAAGTCTGGACGTCTCCGGACACGTCGTAGCCCAGCGTGTCATCGACAAAACCGTTGTGATCGTCGTCGACCAGGTTGCCCGGGATTTCGTCGGCGTTGACCCACAGACGTCCCTCCAATTCCGGATGCAGCAAATCCACACCGGTATCGACAATCGCCACCACCACTTTGGTCGTCTCGGCCGGGGCATCCAGTAGAACCGCCACATGTGCAGGTCTACATCGGCCAGCCCGGACTTGAAAACAACGGTGTCATTATAGGTGCCCTCACGTCGGAAGATTCCAAGATAGCTCTGGCCCTCATTATAGAGATACCATTGGTTGTCAAAAAACTCGTCGTCCGGCATCGCGAAGAACTCCAAGTGATAATCCGGCTCCACATATTCCACGTTCGATTCACCCAACATGCTTTTGACATCGGCCACGGCGGCCGCCTTGCTGTCGGTATAGAAGATGTGTACTCGCTCGAAACCGGCGCCTTTGATAAGCTGGGGTTTCATCTGTAGCCTGGTAAGCGGCTCCAGCCGGTTGCCTTTGCTCAACCCTTTTGATACTACATCAAGACGAACGTTGGATTTCAGTTTGACGATGAATTTGCCGGGGATGGGACCGGTCGGGCCGTTTTCACGGTAGACGGCTTCGCTGCTGGACACGAAAACGGCAGCTAATACCAGTAGATTAATGAGCGTTCTGATCACCTTGTACCTCATGAGCTTGTAATCATTAAACATTGCGCCGTGAGGGGCCGGCGTCAGGACCTTTCATGTACAAGACGATCTGCGCCATCGATTCGTTTAACCTCCATAGTACTTGTAAGATACCGGCAATCAAAAAGTTGTCAAGGCAGAAAGGGCCGGGGCGGCTTGCGGGTGGGGAATTCAGTAAGGCGACATCCCTGAGATACCGCCGAATCGCCGGGAGCCGCGCGGTGTCAGGTCCTTTCCTGCCATTGGTGAGCCAGCCGCTTAACCCGGAGCCCGAAGGAAAAATAGTGTCAACACTGAATTCTCCGAAGGAAAAACAGCTTTGAAACAGCATTGTATACAATTGTATTGTGAAGACCAAACTATGCCGTCTGTCGGAAAACTGTGATGAGCATCCGGTCCTTTGGCAGCAGGGCCGCCACAGATCAATGCACTGGGTATAGTTGTAACAATCAGCTGCCTCGGGCCGGCTCACGGAGGAGGATATGGTAGCAGGAATTCGATACTTGGTGGGAATGTTACTCTTGGCATCACCTCTTATTACAGGATGCGGATCAAGCATGGAAACTGAACTGGAACGTAACAAAGATCTCGTTCGTCTTGAGAGCGAAGAGATTGGGAACAAGGGCAATCTCGACATAATTGACGAACTGTTCTCTGTTGACATCGTTCGCCATTTCCTTCCAGATGGTTCC
This sequence comes from Candidatus Zixiibacteriota bacterium, assembly GCA_029860345.1. Taxonomy (NCBI): domain Bacteria; kingdom Pseudomonadati; phylum Candidatus Zixiibacteriota; species Candidatus Zixiibacteriota bacterium. The sequence goes on from JAOUBJ010000011.1 coordinate 55,361, forward strand.
CAAACGAAAGGCCTTGAAGAATTGCGCGAGCGTATAGCTCACCACCGCAAGGCATTTCCAGATTGGGCAGAAGAAATCAAGCTGATCGTTGCCGAAGGCGATTATGTTGCGATTCATTGGACATCCACTGGAACGAATACGGGTAGGTTCCGTGGCAGCCCACCCACTGGGAAACGGATTCAAACAAATGACATGTCGATCTTTCGAATTGTTGATGGTAAGATTGTGGAGCAGTGGCTCCTGCCGGATGTGTTGACCCTGAATCGACAACTCGGCCTCATTCCGCAGTCACCGTAGGTCGGAACCCTCTTAGCGGGGCCGACATCAGTCATTGGCAGAACCAGAAACGGTTCTGCCCTACGATTATTGCTGCCCCGTCTTATTAGTGTGCAAGTGTTGGAGTTTGGCGGCTCCGAAGACGGACCGACCCTACGGCAGAATCCACGTGTGGCACCCTCAAACTTGGTATGGAGCGGCTCTGGATACCCGCCCCAAACAAGGTTTGAGGCGGCCACCCGACTTGGGTGTCCGACAGAGCGCTTAAAGACGGTACTTCTGGCGGTTCAGTTCGAGTTGTGAATCGCAGGCGATGATTTCGCGGCGAATCGAGGCTTTGAGGTCATCGAGGTTATCAGCATCGGCCTTGTTCATGAGGTAGGTGACTATGGCAAAGAACTCGGCGGATGGTATCAGACAGATATCCGCCTGTCGGGCCAGGTCCATGCATTCTGGCTCGAACCAATCGGTGCGCTCTTCCGGAGGGCGGCCTCGGTCGGCATTGCCGATCAATACACCCTTGGTGGCCGCTCGGGAGTTTTGCTGATCAACCACTTGTTTGAAGTTATCTACATCCGACGACGTGATAGGGCCCTGGTCCGATGTTGCTGCGGCGAAAACGACTCGATGCCCGTCGTTCTCCGTCTCCACAGCAACCCATACACTGCTATCATGTTCACAACTGAGCACATGAGTGGTAAAGCCGAGCTTGCTCAAAGCAATCTCTATAGCCGAGGCCATTTGATCACGTTCCCTGTGCAACATATTGGCCAGTTGTCTCAGGTCCTCATGCTTGTGCTGCAAACCAGCCAGTTGCCTTTTGAGAGTCTCGATCTGGGTCTCGGCCAGATCGATCCCGGCCCGGAATGGACTCAGATCATTCAACTGTGTCTCGTACTGGCTGATCCATTTGGGTCGATCGGGATTGAGTCGGTGACGTTTATGCACCTCGGTGAAAGCGCTGACCAGGTGCGCGGCTTCCCCCTCGCTGCTGAATCTCGGCACTACATATACCAGGCCCGGCCAGTCAACACTGGTCAACCGAGATACAATCGGGTCTTTGAAGTACGGTCCACCGACTGCGATAATCTCCCGTCGCCCCTTGTCCATGACGTTTTGGGTTTGAATACAGTCGACGGCTCCCCTGCCGAACAGTTTGCTGACCGGATCGTTCGGCGCCAGGTAGCGGACGGCCCTCAAGTGGCAACTTTTGAATGAGTATTTCCCAAGAATTTCTTCCAACCAAAAGAAAGCCGACAGCAATGACTGCGTGTATGTTCCACCGCCGGCCGTAGTTCTCTTGCGAACTTTGATATGCGAGTTTGGTATCTGTGATCTTAGCACCAGAACACCACCACGATTGAGCAGCCCCAGCAAACCTGTCGACGCCTGCTTGATGCCGACAAGGTACTGACCAAATTCGCGCTCATCGTAGGGGAAGTACTCAGTTTCGGATAGATCGCTTGAGTTGTTCCGCAAGCCGTGAGCCTCAGCGAAGGCCAGGGGATCAAGGAACAGAATGTTGTAGTCGCTGAAATCGTCACCGGCCAGCAGATCGGTATGGTTGTAAGTCTGCTGATCGACAGACCAGTTAACAAACATCACCTTGCCTGCCGCCTTGGCGTCAACGGCGGTCAGACCTTTGTCATCGGATGTGATTGTCCGTGTCACCATAACTTACTACTTCGTCCAGGCAGTCTCCTAATGCCTGAGTTCATCAACCGGCTTGGCTCAGCCGGCGCCTTCCCCCTGGTATGGCCTTCATCGCCTGCACATCAAGGATGCAGCCCATGCCTGTATGATCGGTATCTGGGGTGAATGGTTGATAAGAATCCTGAAATATCCACCATCCTCCAGGTCAATCGGGGTGCCGGTAACCCGCTTTCTGGTTGACAAAACAGCCGGTTCGGCTATTATGAGTGGATAGTTACAATCAGTATTACAATCCGGAAGTCGACTTCATCAGTTCAAGTCATTGACGCCACCGGACGCAAGAAGAGACAACCAGGCTGAGGAGTATCATGAAAAAACTCTGTTTATTGACGTCAATCGCTCTGATCTTCGTTGCGGCTGCGTTTTTCTTTATGGATAAGCAGCCGGTCGAAGTCGACAATAGCTTCTATACCGACATCACTCCCTATATCTGGAAAAACAACGGCAAAGTTCCCAAGCTAAAACAACGACCCAACGATTGGTTCTACGCCCAGCGCTCGCTCCCCTACGCCACAATACCGCCTGGCAAGCAGCTGGCCGCGGTGGAGGCAACCCAGGCAGCCAGAAAACTCGTGCAAAGCGAGGATAAGGTCATCTCCTGGACCGAAGCGGGACCGACCAATGTGGCCGGTCGCATTACTGACATCGCCGTACATCCATCGGAACCGAACACTGTCTATGTGGGTGCTGCAGCCGGCGGAGTTTTCAAGTCGTTTAATGGTGGCGTTAGCTGGACACCGATTTTCGATGATGTCGGTACGCCTTCAATCGGCGCCATCGCCATCAATCCCAGTGACGCCGGCACCATCTATGTCGGAACCGGCGAAGCCAATGCCGCAGCCGACACCTATGAAGGCACCGGCATATACAAGTCCACCGACTCCGGGCAGACATGGACCCAGATGGGATTGGATTCAAGCTACCACATCGGACGAATCGTCATCGACCCGCTACGGCCGGAAACCCTGTTCGTGGCCGTGGCCGGAAAACACTTCGGCGCAACAAATCCCGACCGCGGACTTTACCGCTCACAAGACGGCGGCGCCACCTGGGAACAGGTGTTGTATGTCTCGGATTCCACCAGTTGCATCGATGTTGTCTACGATGCGCCGTCGGGCACAGTGGTGGCGGCCATGTGGGAGAAAGTGCGCTATGTGGACATATACAAAATCTACGGCGGTATTACCAGCGGGATATATAGGTCGACCAATCACGGCGACAGTTGGACGATGCTGGATACCGACGACGGTCTGCCCGGTCCGATCGACAGTTGTGGCAGGATTGGTCTCACCATGGAGCCTAACAGCGGCACCTGCTATGCCATGTACAATAATCTAAACGGTTACGATTTGCTGGGGATGTATCGGAGCGATGACGTGGGCGCCAACTGGTACCAGGTCAATGACGGCTCATTGTATGGGACCTATGGCGGTTTCGGCTGGTATTTCGGCCAGGTGCGGGTTGCGCCGGGAAATCCCAACACTGTGTTTTCGCTGGGTGTACAGATGATGCGAAGCACTAACGGCGGCCTGAGTTGGTCGGAAGTTACCGGCGCCACTCATGTCGACCATCATGCCATGTGGATCAATCCGACCGACCCCAATCATATCTACAACGGTTGCGACGGCGGTGTGAATGTCAGCACCAACTCAGGCAACTCCTGGACGGTGCTTGAGAACATGCCCAACACGCAGTTCTATGCTATTACCATCGATCCCAACAACCCCGAACGGCTCTACGGCGGTACCCAGGACAACGGCACCAACCGCACCCTGACCGGAGCGCTCAACGACTGGGATCATATTTTCGGCGGCGACGGTTTCTACGTGGTGATTGACCCGCGCAATTCCGATGTCATGTTCTGCGAGTACCAGTGGGGCAACATGTACCGGTCCAGCGACGGCGGTTACAACTGGGAGTCGGCCATGAACGGGATTGACTATTCCAGTGATCGCCACAACTGGAATACGCCGATTGTAATGAACCCGGTCAACGCCGACTACGTGTACTACGGCTCCAACCGTCTGTGGGAATCAATCGACAACGGCCTATCCTGGCATGTTATCAGTGGCGACCTCAGTGGAGGACCTTATCCCGATAAACCGAGTTATGGAACCATCACTACTATATCGGTATCGGCCTACGACCCCGATGTAATCTGGGTCGGGACCGACGACGGCAAGGTTCAATATACCGACGCCGGTGGCGAGGACTGGTTCGATGTCAGCGCTTCGCTCCCCAATCGATGGGTGACCAGGGTTGTCGCCGATCCCTCCAATGACAATATCGCATACGTTTGCATTTCAGGATATCAATGGTCCGAACCTCTGCCGCGCATCTATCGGACAACCAACAAGGGCGCCAACTGGACGCCCATCCACGGTGACCTGCCCGATGTTCCAGTCAACGATCTGATTCTCGACCCGCATATTGTGGATCGGATATATATCGGTACCGACGTCGGCGTCTGGGCCACCGATAATCTCGGCACCAACTGGTACCCGATCGACAACGGCGCACCAATCGCCACCGTGCATGATCTGGATTTCCACCGGGGTACCCGCAAGCTGGTGGCCGGGACGCATGGTCGTTCGATGTTCATGACCACCATTGAGTGTCCCGATGTTACCGATTCCGACCTGGACGGCATTATGGACCTGTGCGACAATTGCCCGTCGACGAGCAACCCGGATCAGGCCGACGCCGATTATGACCAGGTCGGCGACCTCTGCGACGACTGTACCGACACCGACCAGGATAACTACGGTAATCCCGGATACGCCAACAACACCTGCCCCGACGATAACTGTCCGTATGCCTTCAACCCCCTTCAGGAAGACACCGACGACGACGGCGTGGGTGATGCCTGCGACTACCGCGTACCCGAGTGGGACACCGTGACCAGTTGCGGCACGCAGTTGATAGTCGGCGTCAACGGCAATTTCGGCAAACAGGGTCAGTGGGGCGCTAATCTGGACTATGCCAACTTTGGTGACTGCGAACCGTGGCAGGGCATCTATGTGTACGACGGCTCGCCGGTCGTCTGTCGGGACACCGGCGGCGTGGTGGCCGGTTGGGCCATATTCGGCGACAACCGATTCAGTCTGGTCGACGATCAGAAACTGCCGGTACCAACGGTTACAACTTCCGATTACGATATCTACGAAAGCGGTACTTTCATCACCCAGGATTCAGCTTTAGCTTTGGAGAAAACCTGGTGGGCGCCAAGGCAGGGACCCGACTGCAATTTTGTAATCCAACAGTTACGCCTCTACTCATATAATGGTCAAACCCACACCGGACTGGCCATAGGTGAAGCCATCGACTGGGATATCCCATCGGATAACGGCGCCGACAACACCGGCGCCTTTCACTACGACGGGCTTGATCGGCTGGTCTACCTCAGGGGAACCGACGACGGCTCCGGTTGTCAACTGGGCACCGACCGATACGGCGGACAGGCCTGGCTCGGTTCATACACTACCGATACTTGCGGTTTTTCCACCGACGGACCCTACGGCGCTTACACCGACCGCAACTCTGTGTGGGTCTGGCCCAACGGTAACTTCGTACCATCCGAGTTGTACAGCAACATGCAGCAGGCCGGATTCGCCGCTGAGCCGGCGGCTACCGATCAACACACCGTCATGACGTTCTTTGCCAACCACACTCTTGACGCTCAAGACACTCTAACTGTTTTCACGGCCTTGATCACCGTTCATGAGGGAGACTCGACCGATCTCTTTGCCAGTCTTGATGCCGCCCAGGCCTGGTTCGGTTCGCAAATCCAACCGAATTGCGGATGCTGCATGCCGCCGATTCGGGGCAACGTCGACTATGATCCCGGCGATATCATGGACATTTCCGATTTGGTGTACCTGGTCGACTACATGTTTACCGCCGGGCCGGATCTGCCGTGCTGGGCGGAGGGCAATGTCAACGGAGAGGGACCGGACTCCAGCGCCGGTATCGACATCTCCGATCTGGTGCATTTGGTCGATTACATGTTTACCGGCGGTCCACCCCCGGCCGATTGTCCGTAGGGAAATAGTAGGGCGTCCGCCGCCGCGGATTAGAGGTTCCGCCAACGGTGAGTGGCAGCCGTAGGTCGAAACCCCTGTTTTGTGCGTGGTGTACGTCCTCGTGCGCCACGTTAATCGATGTTGGATCAAGAGGTCGGCTTCTTCTTCGCCAGGAGCATCAATTTGGGGCTGAACAGCGAACTCTCGATAAAGCCGCCTTTGAAGAAAGTATATAACACCGCATCATGTACTTCCTGAAAGCGCATGAGCAGGTTCATGAGAAAGGTCTTGATCTTGCTCTTTTTGGGTCCGTAGATCAAACCGCAGTTCCAGGTGCCGATGAACTTGCACACGAGCACCTCAAATTGATCGGACGGACAACAACTGAGCATATTCTTCTTCTTCATAATATTAAGATTGTGCGCCTCAATTGCATGAGGAGCAAAAAACTTAATCATCAGATAATTCAACCATCGAAAATTCGGCACTGTCAATAACAGATAGCCATCAGGTTTCAATAGGTCGGTGTGAGCACGTATGACGTCGTCCATCTCGGTGAAGTGTTCGATTAGACCGTGCGACATGACAACATCAAACTGTTCTGAGTATTCACGCTGGAATTCCCTATCGAAAACATCGGAGTGAATTACGTGGCTTTCATCAAACCCGTGTGCGGCGAAATTGCGCCGGTTCAGGGCCGCGCCGGACTCGGTGTATTCCACGCCGTATGGGATATAGCCGAATCTACGATGCATGGCCAGCAGTTCGTTGCCGGGCGAACTGCCGACCTCCAGCACTTTGAGGGGACCTTCGGGCAGGTATTTGCCGCACTGAACATCGTACAGCAAGTACTTGACATAGCCGTCTTTGATTTTTCCGAAGAAGCGATCAGCCAACCCGGCTTTGAGACCGGACCGGGCGCCACTGGTAACCTCATCGGCGCCGGATTCGACCTCAACTTCCCAGTAGTCTTTTTCCGTCAGCTTCTTCTTGGACATCATCAATCCAGTTTAACAGTATCTGAGAGTATAGCCGGCCAATGCTTGACTGTCAAGCGGCTATCTTGCATGTACTCTCTGTCGGCAGTCAGGCCTGTTTCTTGCGCTTGGCAGTGATGAATCAGCCATAAATGGCTAACTTGCGCTTCGCGCGCCTTTGCTCCATGTTATGTCTCACCTGGGGTGGCCGTCTCAAGTCTTGTTTGGTGCGCTTACCAAGATTCACCCCCAAACCGGGTTTGAGGGTGCCACCCAGCCGGATCAAGTCCGGCATGACGAATGCATGAGATTGCCGCGCTCCCCCGCGAAACGCGGGATCGCTCGCAATGACTCAACGTGGAATTTCCTCTACAAATCCTCCGCATCTCTGCTGTGGCCAAGTCGACCGATACTCATCTTTAGTTTGCCTGTAAGCGACCGGCCGCTTTCTTTGCTGGTTGATCTTGAATCGTCGGCCGATTTGTTTGACAAACGGGAAAGTCCGAAAGATGCCGTCAGTAATCAGACTACTTATCAGAAATGTGTTCACCTCCTGGATGGGCATGGTGATCGCGCTGGTCATCACGTTCTTTTTCACACCTTATTTGATTGCGCAACTGGGCAAGAGCCAATACGGCGTGTGGTCGCTGGTGTTTTCTTTGGTTGCCTACATGCGGCTGGCCGACGTCGGCATGAATCAGGCGGTGACGAGATTCTTCTCCAGGTTTTACGCTCTGTCCGACTGGAAACAACTCAACGAGGTGGTCAGTTCGTCGGCTCGCATCTACCTCATAGTCTCGCTGGCCATAGTGGCGGCCACGGCATCGATTGCCTACGGCCTGCTGCACTATTTTCAGATCGACGCGGAACTGCTCCGGGTAGCACGCATCACCTTGGTGGTAATCGGCCTCAATCAGGCAGTTACCTACCTGATGATACCGTTCGCCGCATTGCTGCCGTTTCATCGCGCCGACATCGTCAACTACTTCGAGATCGGTACCCTGATTGTCCAGACGGCGGTGATCGTGCTACTGTTGGAACTCGGCTACGGTTTGGTGGCCATGTCGCTGTTGATTCTGGGCTTGAACATCCTCTCGCACCTGTGGCGCTATTCGATTCGTTCAAAGTTGTTCCCCCAAGTTCAGTTTTCCAGGGCGGGCATCTCGACCGAGAAGACCAAAGAACTGTTGAGCTACGGTGGTACTTCGTTGCTCATCGTGGCGGCATGGATTGTTATTTTTCAGACGGACAATATCGTGATCGGACGGTTCATTTCGATGGAAGCAGTGGCCGTGTACACGGTGCCGGCCATGATCGTGACACAGTTGCGCAATTCGATCAGCGCCATCTCCACACCGATCATTCCAACTATCAGCCACATCGAAGCTGAGTCCGACGAGACCCAGGTCATGCAAATCTACCTCAAGTCGACGCGCTATCTATATTATCTGTCCGGTTTCATCTGCATCGGCGTGCTACTCTACGGCGGACCGTTCATCCTGTTGTGGGTCAAGGAAGGATTCGCCGATTCAATCGACATTCTCTACATTCTCATCATACCGGCTTCGATCTACCTGCCGCAAATGATCGCCAACTCTGTGCTGTTCGGCGTTTCCAAACACAAGGTGCTGTTCTATATTCTGGCGGCCGAAGGGATCTCCAACATCGCCTTGTCGCTGGCCCTGGTCGGTCGTTATGGTATCATCGGAGTCGCCCTGGGGACAGCCATACCGCAGGCAATCATCTATCTGTTCATCTACCCGTATGTGTTTCATCGCGTCATGTCGGCCAAAGTTTCGGCCTTCTACCTTACCGCAGCAAGGTCGATCATCTGCGCCGTGGTTTTTACCTTGCCCGTGGCCTGGTTTAGCGTCAGAATATTGTCGCCCGATAGCTGGCCGCGACTGATCGGTGGCTGCCTGCTGGTATCAGTCGCCATGCTGATCGGTTTCTCAGGCTTTGTTCTTGAAACCGATGACCGCCGCAGGATTCTCGGGAGTTTGAAGGCTAAGCTGGGTAGAGGGTGAAGTAAAATGAAACAAAGATACCTCCGAAACTGGTAAACCTGTCGTGGGCGCCATGGGAAGACAGTACGTATCGGCACGATCGCTCTTGTTGGCGGCCTTAGTGTTTATATCGGTGGCCGGCGGCATCGGTGTCATCTTCCCACCGCACATATATCCGCTGGCGGTCGTGGTCGGGCTGATTGCGCTCGGCTTGATGATCTACAGCCCGATCTCGGCCCTGGTTCTCTACCTGGTTTTCTTTTTGGCCTGGCCACAAGAGTGGGCTCCCTATTTCAACCACTTGCCACCTTTCACCGAGCGAATCATCGGCTTCATGGCTATCGGCAGTATGTTGATATCGTTCATAATGAAGCAGCGCTCAAAATTCTACCTTGGTCGTGTCGGCTTCGGCCTGGTGGCTTTTATCGCAGCTCTGTGCCTGACGGTCTTCACTGCCTACTGGCTCACCGAGGTCAAGAACACTTTGGTGGACATGTTGCGCTTCCTGACCGTCTTCGTGCTGATTGTCCAAATCTGTGAAACACCCAAGAAACTGAAAGCGGTAGTACTCTTGTACTTCATCCTGACCGGCATTATGGCCACTTTGTCGGTAGTCAATTATTACAACGGGATATTCCAGTACACTATGGGCATCCAACGCGCGTTGGGACACGGGCTCAGCTACGCCGATCCTAATTCACACGCCGCCAACCTGGCCTACTGTCTGCCGGTCATGCTTTACTACCTGAAAGAAACCAAGGGCAAATGGGACCGAGCCCTGATAATTCTCATCGGCCTGATATGCGTATGGAACATCGTCCTCACTGGCTCCCGAACGAGCATGATTGGCACACTTTTCCTGGCTGGTGTGGTGGTGGTGCGCTCCAAGCGACGACTTGCGTATGGTTTTCTGGCCATAATTATGTTGCTGCTGCTGATCAACATAATGCCGGGACAGTACAAAGATCGCTTTATGACGGCCACCGAGGTCGTCACCGATGAGGGTCCGGACCAATCGGCCAAAGGACGCATCGAAGGACTGCGCGACGGCTTTTTGTTGTTCCTGAAAAGCCCAATCACCGGCGTGGGGGCCGGTTGCTACAAGGTGGCCAGAGGAGAAGAGTTCGGCGAGTGGGTTTCGTCACACTTCATGCTGGGCGAACTGATCGCCGACGGCGGCATCATCGGAATCGGCACCTTTGTGTTCTTCATCTATGCAATGTTCTGGTCCATAGGGCAAGCCCGGCGTTATCTGAAAAACCGACGAACCAGCAGCGACAACCGCTTTCTTATGGGTCTGGTGGAGGGTATCCTCGTTTCACTGTGGATTCTGTTCCTGCAAGGCATGGGTACCCACAACCTGTACCGCTTCAACTGGTACTTTTTCGCCGCCCTGGTGGCGGTGGCCCATCGTCTGACAGTGATCGCTCAGACGGCCGAGGAAACAGACGAGGCCGACCCACCGCCTGAGAAACTGGCTATTCAAGAGTCTTCCGGACCGTAGCACCGGTGAACTCGACCCACACATACAAACTTGACAAGCTTATCACATCACATAACCTTGGCAACAGTTTGAGCAGGCCCCTGATCGATAGTATTCTGCCAGTTCGTCATGGAGGTCGGTGGTCAGGAAGGTTGGTAACGGATTATGTCTAATCGCACGGTCTTTGTCGCCGGATTAATTCTGGCTATGCTGATGCTGGGAGTTTTGGTCGGACATTTCTACAGCTTCACGGTTGATGATGCTTATATAAGTTTTCGCTACGCCTCAAACCTGGCCGCCGGGGATGGTCTGGTTTTTAACCTCGGTGAGAGAGTGGAAGGATATACAAACTTCCTGTGGACGATGCTTCTGGGGCTGCTGATTCGTTTCGGAAGTGATCCGGAACTGGTTTCCAAAGTCCTGGGCATCCTCTTCGCCTTTGCCACCTTAGTGCTGATCGGAGACACCTCGCGCAAACTCATGCCCGATCGACCCTGGTTCAATACTATCACGGCGCTTCTGTTGGTGACCAGCCCTTCGTTCGCCATCTACGCCGTGTCCGGCCTTGAGACTGCGATGTTCGCCTGCTTGCTGGTATTGGCTATCCGACTCTTCCTTCACGAAGAGTCTTCACCGAATGGTATGCAGTGGTCCTGGTTGGTGCTCTTTCTTCTGACTTTGACAAGACCTGAGGGGTTGCTGTTTTTTGGGCTCTTTGCAGCCGCCAAATTCCTCCCGGAGCGCAAAGCTCGCCGATTAGCGGCATGGGCGCTGCCGTATCTGGCTCTTTTGGTAGCTTATCTGGCCTGGAAGTATGTCTACTTCGGTAACCTGCTGCCTAATACGTTTTATGCCAAGACCGGACGCGGGCTCTACCAGTTCATGGGCGGGCTTTTCTACACATATTCCTATTTCAAAAGCTACGGCGGCGTCATGACCATCATTCTGGTGTTGCTTCCCCTGGCCGCATGGCGCCACCTGAAACCGATGCAAAAGAAAGCAACGGGGCTTTTGTTGGTGTCGTTCGTTGCCTGGGTTGCATACAGCGTCTACAAAGGGCATGACCCCCTCCCTTCATTTCGTTTCTTTGTGCTGGTGTTGCCGGTGACGCTGCTGTTGATGACCCACGGCCTGGCCGTGCTGCAAGAAGCAATAGGAAAACTGAACAACGGTAACAGGTGGGGTAACTGGGCGGCCAGAGTGATGACGGTGTTGATAGTCGGGCTGCTGGTGTTTCAGAACCTGGTCGTGACCTACCTTTCGACTGCCGGCAAACCGCAGATGCGCGAGTACCAGATCCAAATCGCAGGCATGGATGCCCGGCACGAGTTTATTCCGATGGGTCGGGCCCTTGCCCAACTGGCCCCGGCCGATGCCCGGATTGCCGTGATTGATGCCGGCGCTATACCATACTACTCAAAACTATACACGATTGACCGCTGGGGACTGATCGACCCGCACATAGCGCGACGAAAAGGTGGCGGCAAAGTAGGTGAGAAGTTCGATGCGCCCTACGTGCTGTCCAAAAGACCGGAATTCATCCAGACCAAGATGTATCGGAGCGGCTACAGGAGATTAATGCAGCGAACGAGCGTCCACCTCGACGATTTCGACTGGCCCGGTGATATGTACCTGTTCCTCGACTCCGGCTTTACAGCCGACTACCAAATGTGCGACGAACCGGTTCTGGATGGGTTCTTCATCAGGAAGGATGTTCTCCCACCGTCAACCGACATCGACACGGTCCACAATGAGGAACCATAGCATCACCAGACTCACGGAGCCCGCATGGACCTGATCAGATTTCTGGCTCAACGTCTGTTCCTGCCACTTTCGCGACGACGCGAAGGATTCGACAGTTCGTCCATCGTGCGACAGTTGGAGAAATCGCAGTATCTGTCGCTGGAAGAAATCCGTGGCAGGCAGTTCCAACGTCTCAAGACATTGTTGGAAAACGCCTACGATCATGTCCCGTACTACCGGGCGCTGTTCGATGAACGCTGCATCGTCCCGGATGATATATCCTCATTCGACGATTTTGAGAAGCTGCCGCCCTTGACCAAGTCTGACGTCCGGGATAATCAGGAGCAACTGTTGTCGTCAAAGGACGATCGCTCGACCCTGATACCCAAGAAGACCGGTGGTTCCACAGGAGTTCCCTTGCATTTGTACTGGAGCCGGGATGCGACCGCTTTCAAACAAGCGGCCACACAACGTCACGACGCCTGGTCCGGCTATGCACCGGGTGAAAAACTGGCCCAACTGTGGGGCGCCGATGCAGGCCATGACACGCTACGAGCCCGGCTGTACAACTACCTGGTGACACGCCGCTTGCTTTTGGATACGCTTGAAATGTCTGAAAAAAACTCACTCGCTTTCGTTGAAAAAATCAGGCGCTACCGCCCGCCATACTTGCTGGGCCACGCCCACTCGGTGTATGTCCTGGCGCTTTTTCTGGAAGAGCATGGTATCGTCGACCTCGGTATTAGCAGTGTCATTTGCACGGCAGAAGTTCTGACCGACGGCGAACGACACAAGATCGAACAGGTGTTTTCGGCCGAAGTGTTCAACCGTTATGGCTGCGAGGAACTCTCGGTGGTCGCATCGGAATGCGAACAGCACGAGGGTCTTCATATCAACTCAGAAGGCCTCTATGTCGAGGTGATCGGCGGCGACGAAGAAAAGCCCGGCGAGCTGGTCATCACCGACCTGGTCAATGACGCTATGCCGTTCATTCGTTACCAGATCGAAGATACGGCTACAATCTATACGACACCATGCGCTTGCGGACGGGGGCTGCCGCGTTTGAAAAAACTGTACGGTCGCTCCTCCGACTTTCTCTACACGCCAGACGGCCGGATGCTCTCCGGGATTTCCATCATGGATCATTTCGCCATAGACATCCCCGGCGTGTGGCAGGTTCAACTTGTACAGGATGCGTTGGATCATTTATTTGTCAAAATAGTGCGCACCGGACAGTTCGGTGAGCCGAGTCTGGCCAAACTGGCTCAGACGGTTCCAGCGTTTTTTGGAAAGGCCATGCGCTACGATGTCGAGTATGTCAAGGAACTGCCGATGACGGCGCGAGGAAAGTATCAGTTTGCAGTATCCAAAATCGACAAACCTAATTGAACAACCATGAACGTCTTGATCCTCGACGAAGAATTCCCCCATCCGCTTAACACCGGGAAGCGGATTCGTACATTCAATCTGTTCAGCCGACTTGCGCTGCGTCATAGACTCACCTACCTGGCCTACGGCGACAGGGGATCGGATGCATATCAGGCAATTCATGACGCCGGTTTGAACACGCTGGCCGTGGCCCGCTCACCCCGTCCGAAACGAGGGGCCGGGCTGTACCTCAGACTTATGCCGAATCTCTTTTCAGCGCAACCCTACTCGGTATCGAGTCATTGGACCAATGCGTATGAAGACACTCTGGCCAGGGAACTGGCCACGACCGATTACGATCTGGTTGTTTGCGAATGGACCCCTTACGCCCAGTTCATGCGAGGACGACCCGACGTAAAGACGCTGGTCGTGGCGCACAATATCGAGTATCAGATATGGCAGCGTTATGTTGAGAATGAAACTCAGTTCGTGGTCAAAAAGTACATGGCCATGCAAGCCGGACGGATGCGCCGCTTTGAAGAGAACACGTTCAAGTCGGTTGCCGCCGCAACGGCTGTTTCAAATGCGGACGCCGAGGTGATTCGTTCGATCAACCCCGATCTTCCCGTTGAAGTAGTAGACAACGGTGTCGATCTCGAATACTTCAGGGATTATGGTCAGCCGACGGCTGACGATGCGCCCGGTCTGGTTTTTACGGGCTCGATGGATTGGCGGCCCAATCAGGACAGTGTCGAGTATTTCGTGCGTGAGATTCTGCCGCTGGTTAGGCGCACTCATCCCGATATAAAAACGGTGCTGGTCGGTCGCAACCCCCCGGCCAGGATACTCGAACTGGGCAACCATGAAGGCGTCACGGTGACCGGCACGGTCGACGACGTGCGACCGTACATCAAGCGAGCCAGTCTGTTTATCGTGCCGCTTCGTATCGGCGGCGGGTCGCGGTTGAAAATCCTGGAAGCAATGGCTATGAAAAAACCGGTCGTGTCGACCTCGGTCGGCGCCGAAGGTCTGGATGTTACCGACGGTCGCGAACTTCTTCTGGCCGACAGGCCTGAGGATTTTGCCAAACAGATCGACGTGCTCTTGTCCGACGCGGCAACAGCCCACCAACTGGGTGAGGCCGGACGCTCTTTGGTGGAGCGACGTTACGGATGGGATGCGCTTTCGACCAAGCTCGAACAATTCATGCAACGATTGGTGGCCGACCGATGACCATCCTTCATTTGCGCGCATCCAATTTCTACGGCGGACCGGAGCGGCAGCTCTTTCATCACGCTCAAGTGATGGGTGGGAGCCGACATCGCGTGGTCATCGCATCGTATAAAGAGCATGGTCGAAATCCTGAGCTGCTCGATGTGGCCGAGATGGCCGGGATCGACAACCTGCTCATCGACGTTAGCTCTGCCTATGACTTCACGGCTGTAGGCAAAATCAGGAAGGCGCTTTTGAAGGAACGTGTCGACCTCCTGTGCACACACGACTATCGTTCGCACTTGTTGGGACATGCGGTTTGTCGCAAATCCAAAGCCAAACACATTTGCTTCGTGCGCGGCGCCACCAAAGATGATTTGAAAGTCCGGCTGTACCAGTGGCTGGACAAGATGACTTTGCCATGGGCCAACCACGCAGTCACTGTTTCCGATCAACAACGCCGGACCATGACTGACTCGGGATACCCCCAGGCACGCATTTCGGTCGTGCACAACGCGGTCAGTTTGAGCGACCTCTCAGAGATAGAGCCGGTCGATCTCAGGACGGTTTTTGAACTGCCGCCCGACGCCGTGGTCGTCATGGCCGCAGGTCGCTTTAGCCGGGAGAAAGGGCAGCGTTTATTGGTCGAAACAGCGGCGCGAATTATCGAGCAGGATCGTAGACTGCACTTTGTACTGTACGGAGATGGTCCGGACCTGGGACCAGTGAAGAGACAGGTTGCCGGCTGCTCCTATCCGACACAGATAAGGCTGCCCGGATTCAGTGCGATGGTGATAAGCTATCTCAAGTCTGCCGACATCCTGGTCAACCCATCGTACTCGGAAGGTCTGCCCAATGTTGTGCTGGAAGCGATGGCTGTGGGGACGCCGGTGGTGGCGACGGCTGTCGGGGGCGTACCGGAGTTGATCGTGAACCGGCAGTCCGGGCTGTTAGTCCCGGCCGGCGACTCAAACGGACTGGGTGAGGCCATCCTGCTGTTGGCTGAAGACCTGCCCATCCGAAAACGACTGGCCGAAAACGGGCAGCAGGTGGTCCGGCAGAGATTCACTTTTGAGCAACAGGCAAAGAAACTGACTGAAGTCTATGAGGAGGTGGCGGCGTGATAAACATAGCTTTTGTCATCGACACCATCGAATCCCCCTACGCCGGAACCGAGAAACAACTCCTGGCGGTCATCAAACACCTGGATCGCTCCCGCTTCCGCCCCCACCTGGTTTGCCTGCGTTCGAGCCAATGGCTGAAAACCGCCGAGCCGGGATGCAAGGTGAGCGTGATGAACTTCGGATCGTTCTTCTCGATGAGTTTTTTTCACGGTCGCCGACGTTTCGTAGAGTTCTGTCGGGAGCACAAGATCGACATGGTCCAGACATTTTTCCGAGATGGTAATCACGCCGGTACTTTGTGGGCGCATAAGGCCCGAGTCGCGGTCATTATAGGCAGCCGACGTAACGTGGGCAGCGGCTACTGGCACAATCGCCGTGAGATAGCTATCCTAAAGTTTCTGAAACGCTACACCACTCACTATATTACGAATTCGGAAGCGGCCGCCGCGGAAGCGCGAGAGGTCGAGGGCGTGGACCCTGCTCACATCTCGGTTGTGCGCAACGGTCTGGACATGAATGCCTACCCACAGCCGAGTGCCGAGATGGCGGTTGAGGTTAAAAAATCCTGGGGCTTCTCAGAAGATTCCACGGTGATCGGCGTTGTGGCCAACCTGCGACCGGTTAAGAACCTGGAGTTTCTCATTCGTAGAGCGAAAACGATTATTGAGCAGCGTCCCCAAACAAGGTTTGTGGTTCTGGGTGAAGGCCACTTTCGCACAGAGTTGGAGCAAATGATCGTGGACTATGATCTGACCGGAAAGTTCTTGTTGCCGGGACGGTCGGATAATGTGGCCCGTGATCTGGCCGGGTTTGATGTTGCGGTTCTCTGTTCGCACCGGGAGAGTCTGTCGAACTCGCTGATGGAATACATGGCCACCGGCCGCGCAGTGATAGCTTCCGACGTCGGCGGCAATCGGGAACTGATCTCGCAGTCTGACTTGGGATACCTCTACCCTGCCGACGACAGCGGGCAGTTTGAACGTCAGGTTCTCGGACTCCTGGACGATCCCGAATTGCGCAATCGCATGGGAGCTGCCGCGCGTGAGAAAGCAAGCAACTCCTTCTCATACGAAGCGATGATCGGCCAACTCGAAACCGTATATGAATCGCTGATGCCGACCCATCACACCCATCGCGAGGAACGAGCGGAACAGTCATGAGTTTTGTATCGAGAACGAAATTCAGACTCAAGGACTTCGCCCGTTTTAACCCGACCTGTCGGCTGATCGCCTCAACGATTATCGAGTGGCGCGACCGGATGTCGCCCCCGCACGAGGCTGTTGGAATTGCTCGTTCGGTGATCAACCTGGCCAAAGCTGCCCGTATCTGCCCATCACCGGGAAGACTGCGCAGACTTGAAAGCAAACTCAGGCAACGTATCGATCGGATGGACCCATCGCAACTCGAGTGGGATCAGATCTTTCCCCACAGCAGTCCGCGCCAGATTCGCAAAGGAGTCATCCTCAAAAGGCCGGTGTCGGACCGAGAAAAGGGTGTGTTGTTCATTGCCTTCGAGGACCACTGGCTCAGACTCCTGCGCTATGCCGACCTGAAGGCCCTGCATCGTAAGTACCACTTGGTGCTGGCCCCGACCTGGTCACCACCCCATGATCTGCCGATGACGCTGGCGGCAAAAATGTGGCCGGGTACCCTGTTCAACATTATGAGCGCCGTTGTCGATCATGAAGCCTTTGCCCGCCTGGCCGACAACCTCGTGAGCATCCCTTTGATATCATCCAACTGGGTCAACCCGGACGTTTTTGCCGGGGACGACGATGTACCGAAAGAGTTCGACATCGTCATGCTGGCCAATTTTGCCGTGTACAAACGGCACTGGCTCATGTTCGATGTCCTGTCCAGGCTACCGCCGACCACGAAACTGCTCCTGTTGGGACGTGGTTGGGAGGGTCGTTCGGCTGAAACGATTATGGCCGAAGCACGCGCTTTCGGGAGTGAAGATAAAGTCATCATGAAAGAAGGGCTGTCCGACGCCGATATGGTGCGGGCCATCAAGTCGGCCAAAGTCAGTCTGATTTTCTCCGGAAACGAAGGGGCCTGCGTGGCGGTGGTCGAGGCGATGTTCTCAGGAGTCCCGGTGGGACTCTTTGCCGACGCCATCATAGGTTCCAAGGCGTATGTGAACGAACAGACCGGTTGCCTGTTTACCCGTTCAAACGTCGTTCGAAAACTGAGCGAATTCATCCAAAACTATCGGCAATACCAACCACGAAAATGGGTACTTGAGAACGGGGTATCATACGTCGAGAGCACCAGGATTCTGAACGAGGCCATCCGCTCAGCAGCGTTGGACATGGGTGAACAATGGACGTTGGACATTCATGAGCACCAATGGCGGCCCAACCCGACCTATCTCTCAGATGACATCTGCCGGGAGATGCGCCCCCACTACGACAGCTTCGAAAGTGCGTTCGGGATACCTCTGATCACGGCTGGCGTAAATGACGACGATCCCGCCCCAAACAAGGTTTGAGGCGGCCACCCAGCGGACGACGACTCGTAGGGCAGGACCCCTGTGGTCATGACAAGAGTCGGGACCCACAAGGGGGTTCCGACCTACGGGGCTACGGTGCTGGCTGATGATGAGTTGGCGGGTCCACGCCGCGGCGCGCAGGCGAAGACGGGGCTACCCTACGATTCTTCGCCCGTTTGCAACCTCACCCTGAGCGGAGTCGAAGGGTGAACCCTACCCTAGTCAAGGTTTGAGGCGGCCATCCGCCAGTTAGTCGTGTCGGGTGCCGTCAGGTGACTCGCCTGACGGCCTTTGAGCAGCGCTGTAGGTGTCGGGCGAGGTCGCCCTACACCACCTCAACCCTTGAACCCATACCCATAGTAGGTCAGGACCCTTGTGGTCCTGACAATTGCGTCAGGTCCATAAAGGACCTGACCCACAAGACTGGCTGATGATGAATTGGCGGATCCACGCTGTGGCGGGCAGGCGAAGACGGGGCTACCCTACCGAAATCCGTCCATGGCGGAACCGCTAAGAGGGTACCGCTTTGGTGTTCTTGGGTAGACGCGAAGGGCGAGAAACACGGCTTGACCGTGCTGTTCAAAAAGTAACTCCGATCAAAACTTGAACAATCGGCCAATCGATTGAATCAATGTTGGTTACCGGAAATCCGGCTGGGATAGCATCTTTTGTCACCATAAGACATGCCATAACGTCTACCGAGGACTCCCTGTACTCACAGATCAAGCCGCCGGGTCCCTTGACCTTAGCAAAACTGTGCAAAGAGGCCTCTTTGGGAACGGTTTTTGTTTGTTTGGGGGCGGTTAAGATAGTATAAAGTCAGGCAGAGTGCCGATACTTAGGGTTTAAGGGGCACTCGTGCGGAGCGCCTCAAGAGGCGAATTAGGAAGAGGATAATCGATGGACAAAAGGTACCACAAGTCACTCAACGGATGCATGGCATGGATCTTCGCGGCGATGGCTATGACAATCATCAGCACCGGACTAGTCGGGGTGGCGGTCGGACAGGACCTGACCCCCAGTGTCAATTACTTCAATTTTGATTACGGCGCTGTGCCGACGTCCGATGAAATCGATTCAATCGTGGCCGGACGCTATGAAGCTTTGGTTACGGACATGTCCTACGGTTGGGGTTACGTCGACAAGTACAACGATTACGTTTTATATGATCCTGATCTGGAGTTCTACGTCTACCTCGACTTTGCCAATGTTCAGACAGCATCAGCCGCAATGGGGCGGGTCAACGAGGTTGTCGGCCCGTTGATGCAATCCGAAGGTCAGAACCCGGAGAATATGTATTGGCATTCGCGGGACTATACGCCGACCGGATGGGGCGCCTACGACGGTTACAACTCCAACATAGAGGGATCGCGGCTTCGCACCTACGGCGGTACGCGGCCACTGACCAATAACACCAACGCCAGTTTCCGTCGGCACTTCGTTGACGCCTATGTGGCCGGCATCAAGAACAAACATGCCGCTACGCGAAACTTCGACCTCACCGGGCTATGGTTCGACAACATGGGCATACCCCAGGACTGCGGTGTATCGAGCCACGCTTCGGGTCGCTATATGTATGAGAACACACTGGGCGTCAACGCACAATTCGGTGGTGAGAACTGGTCCAGTTGGCACGGTGCCTACCGCGACACTGTGCTGTTGAAATACATGTCGCTTCTGGCCGATAGTATGATTGCTCGCACCGGAATGAAGTTGAACATCAACTCCATTGGCTGGGGTCACGGCATGGGCACCGAGTATGCCTATGGCTACCGTCCGGAGTACTTTGATCCTTCCATTAGCGGACCGGTCTCGCGCGAACACGAGTACGCCGGCACCCCGTATATGGGTTCGGTCTGCTTCTACCCCGGTCCCAACAACGGCGCTACAAGTATCGATAGCGCCTCGGCGGCGGCCGATTATTACCCCGGCACGATGTACAAAGGCATGGTGGCATGTTCGGAGGCCGAGGTGGAACACTGGTTCAATCCTTCCCACGGCAGCGATCCTTACGGTTTTACGAAATGGCATTACGACGGACTGGCTCTGTACTACCTGTGGCGAAGCGGCACCACTTATCTCAGTTTCGCCAACGATCCGGGCAACAATGGTTCGCTAAACTGGATCGACGGTGGTGGATCGGGCGGCCGATGTGTCCACGCCGGAATGCCGAACGACAGTTGTTATTGGCTTGATGCTCTCGGTGAACGAGTGGGCCGCGACGGTGCCAGTAAGGCCTGGGATCAAGATACCGTGCGCTGGTATGCGGCCAGTGTCACCTGCGATGATTGCATGATCGCCGAAGGCGCCGGCAAAGACAATGCCGGACAAAACTGGGTAGTGTTCATGCGTCGCTGGATGGGTGATGACGCCTTCCAGTACATGGTTCTCTCCCGCCCCATGTCCACCTGGCAGACGACTTTCGCCGGTAGTAACGCTCCGGCCATCGAACTGATCGACGGACCCTGGCAGAAGATGGATCACGACGGCAACTGGGGTTCGCCGATCTCGACCGATGCCTTTCGTAACGGCGAGGGCGGCATTTATCGCAAGGCTATGATCGGCGGCTGCACCTCACCGCCTGCCACGCCAACCCTGGCCGCTCCGGGCGACGGTGCCCCGGCTGGATCGTATCGTCCAAGCTTGTGCGTTTACAACCCGCCGCCGGTGTCCGGATGCAACAATCCGGTGATCTACACGTTCGAGCTGTACCTTGACCCCGACCTGACGGTCAGCGCCATGGCTCCTGTCACGGTGGCTGAACAATCCGTTTCCACCTGTTGGACACCGCTGTCGAATCTGGAAGCAGGCCGTGTTTACTACTGGCGGGCGCGTGCCTACAATGGCATGTTCAACTCGCCGTGGGCAGGGCCGTTCTCATTCTCGACGCCCAACACTCCTCCCCCGCCGCCGACTATATTCAACCCGGCCGACGGTGATACGGTCGGAACCCTGCAACCGCTGTTGAGCATAAACCAGAGTGTTGATCCAAATGGGACACCGGTGGTGTGCGAGTTTGTAATCTCCAAGTTCGAGGACTTCTCCACTCCTACGGCCACCGGATTGGTGCTTCGTGGTACCAGCCAGGTCGATTGGTCGGTGCCGGTGACGCTTGAAAACGGTGTCGCGTACTACTGGCGAGCGCGTTCCTCAGACTACATCGCCAACTCTGACTGGTGCGAGACCTGCCTATTCCTGATCGACGTGGCCGGAAACAATCCACCGTCGGCGCCCACGGTCATCAGTCCGGCCAGCGGCGACACCACCACGCAGGTCAATCCGCTCCTTACCGTACAGAATGGTTCCGACCCGGAGGGAGATCCATTGACCTATAGTTTCGAAGTGTACGACGCCGGTATGACCGTTCTCCTGTCATCGACAAATAATGTATCCTCTGGCGCTCAGACTACCTCCTGGACAGTATCGCAGAGTCTGGCCGCCGATCAAAACTATCTGTGGCGGGCGCGTTGCTTCGACGGCGTCGGCTATTCGAGTTGGAGCGCGTCGGCCGCTTTCACCATCGCATCGGGTCAAGGGGCCAACCATCCCCCGACCATCCCGGTGCATCTGCTTCCGACCGACGGCGTTTCGGTGAGCGGCGAATCGATCCAAATGGTCATCGAAAACTCGACCGACATTGACGGCGATTCGCTCTTCTACGATTTTTTCATCTACCTCCACCAGTCGGCCGATGGCCTTGTCGGGTCGGTCCGAAATCTGCCCGAAACTCCGGGGCAAACCAGCGCCGAACTGCCGTTTACACCGGTCAACGGTCAAACCTACTGGTGGCGAGTGGGCGCCAATGATCGGGTCCACTGGACCGAGTTCACAGAGCCCACATCTTTCCGTTGGGTCAGTTTGGCCACTGATGCCGACGAGTACATCGCCGGGGCCGACCAACCACCGCCCGGTGCCACGGTGGGTTCGCGCAAGCCTACTTTGCGCGCTCGCAACATCACCGACCCGGGCCCTCATCAGTATCACTTTGATGTGTCTGTCGATTCCTCATTCGTCTCATCGGCAGCGTCCTCTCGTCCTATCGACGAAGGTAGTGACGGCTATACCGAATGGAAAGTCGATGAGCGGTTGGAACCGGGAGAGACATACTTCTGGCGCGTGAGAGCCGACAACAATGCCTACTCGGCGCTCTCCAGTTTCACTGTCGCCACCAAGGTCTTTGCCTCGCCAAACCCGGTCTCGTTTCGCAAAGGCCAGGTGGTCACCTTTCACCTGCCGGCCAAACCGGTCGACTTGTTGATTCAATCGGTCTCCGGTGAGGCGGTGATTATCAGGGAGAGCATATCCGGAGAGTGGGTATGGGATGGCCGTAACGCATCCGGCAACAGTATAGCATCGGGTGTGTATTCCTGGTTCATTCGAGGCTACGATGCAGACGGAAAACTTGTGGTGAAACCATAACAATGTAGACTGCGATTCTATTGCGACCCTGTCCGAACAGCCGTCTGCGACCTGCGGACGGCTGTTTTTTTGAGGCTTGTACAAACGTCCTTACACAGTAGGTCAGGAGCCCTGTGCTCCTGACAATATCACGCACTGCTATCTGCGCAGGGCAGAACCGCTACTGGTCCGGCCGATATTCGTGGGCTGCGGGGTGGAAGCCACTTGTGGCCGTCCTCGTCTGCCTGTGACAATGGCGGGTTCACGCCACGGCGCGCAGGCGAAGACGGACCCGCCCTACTGAAGATGACGCGGGGGCATTAGATTCATGCCTCGACTCCGCTCGGCATGACATGAATACGCGCGAGGCACGAAAAACAGGCTTGCCTGTGTCCGTCATGCTGGCGCAGGCCAGCATCCAGTCTTTGAACACCGACCTGGATTCCGGCCTTCGCCGGAATGACGTGCACTGAATCTTTCGCCATTGGGCGGGCAAACCACC
Organism: Candidatus Zixiibacteriota bacterium; assembly: GCA_029860345.1. Taxonomy (NCBI): domain Bacteria; kingdom Pseudomonadati; phylum Candidatus Zixiibacteriota; species Candidatus Zixiibacteriota bacterium. The sequence goes on from JAOUBJ010000011.1 coordinate 78,676, forward strand.
TCTAGCCGCCCTAGTCTGCCGCTTCACAATGGCGGAACCGCTAAGAGGGTTCCGCCCTACTATTGACAGCAGCGGCACTCCGTCAGTCCCCCATACTTGCATGGCCCACGAAGACGCACACCGTGCACGGTTTGGTCCGCTTGGATATATAAACCACTTTCAACTTGAAAACGACATCGATCGTACAGATATTAGTGACAACTATGAAAGCACTGTTTCATGTTTGGTGATGACTTAATCCAACGTGCCATTCTGGCCACCCCGGCTATTCTGTTTGCACTGACTGTGCATGAGTACTTCCACGCCTGGACGGCGCTTCGATATGGCGACAGCACGGCCAGCGACATGGGACGCCTGACATTAAACCCGCTGTCCCATCTCGATCTTATGGGGACGGCGGTCTTCTTTATTTCTCAGTTCACTTTTGGCTGGGCCAAACCAGTCCCGGTGAATCTGTTGAACGTGCGTGGCAATGTGCGTGTGGCGGACTTTTGGATTTCGGCTGCCGGGCCGATCTCTAACATGGGGCTGGCACTTATTTTCGGAATCCTGTACCGGCTCGCCGACGGATTTGGATTCGCCGAGACGGGAGGAGCCATGAAGTTGCTTTTTGAATGCGTGAGGATCAATGTAGCGTTGGCCTTCTTCAATCTCATTCCAATGTATCCGTTGGACGGCTCACATATACTCAGAAATGTCCTACCGGTAGAGTACGAAGAGTCCATCATGAAATTCGAACGAATTGCACCCATACTCTTGCTGTTGATGGTTGTCACCGGAATGTTTGGGTATATACTCGTTCCTATAATCTGGCCCATTATTTACCTCTTCACGGGTTATTGACGTGGCCGGCTGTAGAACCTTCAAACAGACCTTCGCTATAGCTGCCGGTGCCGTGTTTCTCCTGTCGAACTGCGGACCGAAGTTTACAACCGAGCCGAGCGTGGATGCATACCAAGCCAAGGGACCCGGCAAAAAGGTGCGAGTGGAAGCCTATCTGTTCGATGCAAAAATCCGTTTGGACGGCAAGCCGACGTCGCTGCGACTTGAGTTGTTTCAGACTGACTCGGTGGTTGCGCTGGGCGCGCGGGGATACCTGGGCAAAGGGGCGCTCAAAGGGCGGCTGACATCGGATAGCATCGAAGCCTTCTTCCCCACCAGAAACGAATACTTGCACGAAGCCGTGCGAGACATGCTGTTCAGTTCAAGTTGCACCCATGCGATCGACCCACTGGATTTCCCCGGCCTGTTGCGTACTCTGCCGGATAGGATGGATCTTGGCGCCGGACTGATCGTTCAACGAGAGGACTCAAAAAGCAAACTTCGTCGATATACGCTCACCTGGCCTGAGTGCACCTGGCGCCTTGAGATGACATACGACAAACGTAAAGCGGGCTGGCGACTATCTGAGCTTTTGTTCGACAATGGGACCGATGTTTCTTTCACGGCCAGGCGGCGCGCCCACAAAGCCTCGACCCGAGTAAACAAAAACAAGTTTGAGCTCTCGGTCGACCCCCAGGCGATTCGCATAACTCCCTAACCGCAAGCCGCTTATACGAGTTGACTTAGGGCTGCGTTTGTGGCATATTTAGGTTTATGCACGTTTTTGGTGAAATGACATGACTCTGTACCGACGAACATTCTCGATCCTGCGACCGTACATCGGTCAACTGATCACGGCATCGCTATCGGCGGCCATTCATGCCTTGCTCTCCGGACTCATGGTCTGGATGGCCGGGCCTTTGCTGATGACCTTGTTCCAGGTGCAGACAGTTCCGGGATTAGACCAAACCGATAGTGTCGCACACTCAACGGCACAACCGGGAGAGCAACCGACCGACGACACAGGGCTGCTCAGCGGCGTCTCAAGCTCCATCGAAAAAGTGCGCACATGGATGAAGGGTTGGGTGAACAGTCTGGTAGAGGCCGAAACACGACGGGACACCCTGTTCAATTTCTGCTGGCTGATACTCTTGATCGCTCTGGGAAAGAACCTGTTTAATTACCTGCAGGGCTTCTTCATGGCCTTCGTGCAGCAATCGGTCGTGCGAAGTTTGCGCGACCGCCTCTTCGAGAAGTATCAGCGCTTGTCACTGGCCTACTTCCACCGTCGACGCACCGGACAAATCATGTCGCGCGTTACCAACGACGTCATAGTACTCAACGAATCGGTCGACATCGGATTCAACCACCTGGTCGCCGACACGGTCATGGCCCTGAGCTTCTTCTCGTTTTTGATAATCCTGAGTTGGAAACTGACTCTTCTGGCCATGATAGTACTGCCCGTCGTGTTCGGGTTCATCTGGTTCGTGGGGAAAACTCTCAGACGCTACTCGGAACGTACCCAACAGCGGATGGCCGATGTCAACTCGGTGCTGGAAGAAGCGATCAACAACACCCGGATCGTCAAAGCCTTCTCTATGGAGAAATTCGAAACCAACAAATTCGTCCAGACGACCGCCGACTACTTCAGGTCTTTGTTGCGCATGACCCGAATCCGCCACCTCGCCTCGCCGATCAACGACACATTGATTAGCGTGGCCGGTGTGGTCATTCTCATGTACGCCGGGGCTCGCATTATCGCCGGGACCGGTGAACTCGACGCCGGTGACTTCATGACTTTCATAATCGCCATGTTCGCCATGATCAAACCGGTGAAATCGCTCAGCCAGGTGCATATAAAGCTGCAAGAGGGTATGGCCGCCGCCGAACGAATCTTCAGAGTATTGGAGGCCGACGAAACCATATCCGACCCGGCCCAACCTAAGCATGTCGAGACTTTCCGAGACGTCATAAGGTACCAAAGGATCGACTTCAGTTACAACCCCGGCGAACCGGTGCTGTCCGACGTATCTTTCGACATCCGGTATGGCCAGGTGGTTGCCATTGTTGGACCCTCGGGTGCCGGAAAATCGACCCTCCTTGATTTGTTGCCGCGCTTCTATGATCCGCAAGGTGGTTCGATCACCATCGACGGGATCGCTATCTCCGAACTGTCACTGGCCTCTCTTCGCGGGCTGATGGGCATCGTAACGCAGGAGACTTTTCTGTTCAACGATACCATCTTCAACAATGTCGCCTATGGCCTTACCGATGTTTCACGCGACCGAGTGGTGGAAGCAGCCCGCATGGCGAACGCCGACCGATTCATCCGGGAGTTCGAGAACGGCTACGATACACTGGTGGGCAATCGCGGCGTGATGCTATCGGGGGGCCAACGACAACGTTTGGCCATCGCACGCGCCTTGCTCAAAAACCCCCAGATTCTGATTTTTGACGAAGCTACTTCGGCGCTGGATACCGAATCGGAACTGCTGGTGCAGGAAGCGATCAGTCGGCTTATGAAGAACCGCACCACCCTGGTGGTGGCCCATCGGTTGTCAACTATTGTCAACGCCGATCGTATCGTTGTTCTCAAGGACGGGCGGATCGTGGAGGAAGGTCGTCATGAAGAACTCCTGCAGTCAGAAGGATTGTACCATCGTCTCTACATGATGCAATTCAAAAACGGCGAATCCGACCCGGCATCAGGCTCTCAGAAAACGACGATTGAAAGGGAGGATGCGTAGATGCCCTCCCCTACCGTTAAGAAAACCGAACTTGGTTTCAAGAGATTCTTGCACCATCTGTTTCACTTGATCCTGCCAAGCGGAGACAGCACACGCATACCCGTGCCTGCCGAGGAGGTTGGCTCGATACTGATCCTGCGTCCGGACAAACTGGGAGACATGATTACGACCATCCCGGTCGCTCACGCCTTGAAGAAGATGTTCGGGCATATACGGATTGAAATCATCGCTTCTCCCCTGAACCGTCAACTGGTCGTGGACGATCCCTGTTTCGATGCGGTACATACTTATCGCAAGAACATCCTGAAGGACCTGCCGCTGATTTTCACGCTCAGAAAGAAACGGTATGATATCGTTTTCGATCCTATCTGCCACGACTCCGTAACCGGGCTGCTCTTGTCGCGCTTGATCAGCAACGGGGCGATCAGAGCGGCCGCCCGCAAGCTGGACCTGATGAGTTTCTATGACTACTGTGAACCGTTTCAGCCGGAGGGTGAAGAACACAACATCGACAATAATCTTCTTGTGTTCAATCTGTTCGGCGTTGCGCCCGAGACGGTAGACCCGTTCATGCCGGTTTACCTGCCCGAGGATTGTCAGACCAAGGCCGCCGCCTTTGTTCAAACACTCTCAGAAGATCGCACCTTTCGCGTCGGTATCAATATCTCAGCCGGCAGCCCGACCAGGAACCTGGCCCTGTCCAAGTTCAGTGCTCTTATCGATGGAATTATCGCAGAACATGCCGGTGTGCAGTGCGTAATCGTATGCACCTCGGGTGATCGTGAACGCGGTCGACAACTGGTAGAGAATCGCGAGGGAAAGGCGTACCTGGTTCCCCAGGGTTTGTCTCTTTTGGAAGCGGCTGCGATCATTGAGAAGTTTGATTTGTTTGTCAGTCCGGATACCTCGCTGATTCACATGGCCCGGCTTATGAGAGTCCCTGTTGTCGGTCTCTACAGCGGTCATCTGCGCAACTACCATTTTTGGAAACCGTATCGGCAGGAGCACGGGTCGGTGGTGTCGTCTCATCCGGGACATCTTCACGATATCGAAGTAAGCCGGATTCTGGAAGAGGTCGACAAATTGCTCAAATCGGTCTACCCCGACGGCACGGCCAGGATAACTCCATCGCGATGAGTTGGGAATGGATGCGAAGACGAAGCCAATGAACGATGCTGCAGACAACACTCCGGATACGGCCGAAACGATCTCGGCCGTAATAATCACCAAAAACGAGGAAGCCAATATTGCCCGCTGCCTGAAGGCGCTGTCGTGGGTTGACGAGATTGTCGTGGTCGACTCGGGATCGAACGACGATACTCGCCAGCTAGCCACCGAACTGGGTGCCGCGGTTTTTGAGGCGGACTGGAACGGATTTGGACCAACCAAAGCGTTGGGTGTGGACAAAGCCACCAGTCAGTGGATAATTTCTGTTGACGCCGACGAAGTCGTATCGCCTCAACTGGCGAGTGAGATTCAAAAGGTCCTGATCGACGGCACCGACCACCACGGTTTCGACATGCCACGCAAGACCAATTTCCTCGGTCGCTGGATTCATCATTGCGGCTGGTATCCCGACCGCGTGCTGCGCCTGTTTCTCAAAGCACACGGCAATTTTAACGACGCACCGGTGCATGAGCGAGTCGTTCTCAAGGGCGACATCGGTCATCTCAAAGAGTATCTGCTGCATTACAGTTATCCTTCGCTGGAGCATTACCTGGTGAAGTCCAACCGATACACGACGCTAGGCGCCCAAAAAGCTCTGACTGATGGACGACGGGCTAACTGGTTTGATATTGTCATTCGGCCGACAGTGTCGTTTCTTAGTCATTATATATCTCGTCAAGGTTTTCGTGACGGCCTGGAGGGGTTGTTGATCTCGGTATTGTCGGCGGTCGCCGTTATGATGAAGTACTCAAAGCTGCGTGTATTGCAGAACGAACAGAGAAGAAGAGAAACTTAGGTTTAGTGATGAAAGCACTCGAACTTAAACCCGGGGACCGTATCCTGGTGAGCCGGACCGACCGGCTTGGTGATCTGATCCTGGCCCTGCCGTTTGTGGAGACACTCAAAGGCAGGTATCCCGAATGCCATATCGAGGTAATGTCCTCACTGTATGCTTCACCGATTCTGGAGAACAATGATCGTATTGACGGCATCGTGCGCGTGCTCAACAAACAGTTGGTAAGTGACCGGCTGTACAAAAAGGACCTGCTGCAAAAAATCAAACAGTCCAGCTACCAGGTGGTGGTAGCTCTGTATCCGGAACGCAACATCTGTCAACTGTTTCACAAGTCGGCTATCCCCGACCGCATCGGCACTGCCGGTCGTTTTCATTCCGTTTTCTTCAATCATCGGTTGCTCCATAGTCGGAAGTCCAACAAAAAGCATGAGTGTGAGTACAATCTGGATTTTCTGAAATTCTTCCGCGAAGGTGAAACGGTGACCATGCCGGTCGTCTACCCACGCGAGAAGGAATTGGCCAACGCTCGCCGGATTCTAAAAGAAGCCGGTGTTGAGGGAAGGTTTGTGGTGCTCCATCCCGGTTCGGGCGGTTCGGCGGAACGCTGGCCTCTGGATCGTTTTCTTAAGTTGTATTCCGATCTGGAAACCTCCGGCGTGCAGGTGGTTCTCTCAGGCTCTGAGAAAGAGGGTGAGGTAATCGACAGTCGCTCGCACGAACTGGGTCTCAAAATGCGTCAAATCACCGGCGACACCGATCTCAGAACATTGGCCGCAGCTTTGTCGTTGGCTGATGTCGTGGTCGCAAACTCGACCGGACCGCTCCACCTGGCTGTGGCCGTGGGTACTAAGGTGGTCGGACTTTATCCCGGCAAGGCGGTGATGTCGCCGGCCCGGTGGGGACCCCTGGGACGGCATGACCGGGTGATCGTACCGGCCTCAAAAGAATGCAAATGCCCCCCTAATGAGTGTGTATGTATGCTGACGATAACAATAGAGAAAGTAGCGTCCGAAGTTGCACAACTTTTTGACCAGGCGGAATGACGAGAAACAGAGCTCAATGAATCTGGCCGAGTTCATCATCCAGATAGAATCGCTCAATGCCAATATCAACATCGAGTTGATAAAGAAGGCGTATGAGTTCTCAGACCGAGCGCACGCCGGACAGACACGATCATCCGGTGAGCCGTATGTCGAGCATTGCCTCGAGGTTGCCTTCATTCTGGCCGAACAGCACATGGATTCCACTACCCTGGCGGCCGGGCTGCTTCACGATGTGGTCGAGGATACCGAAACGACGGTAGAACAACTGCGTCGTGAATTCGACGATGAAGTGGCCGAGTTGGTAGACGGCGTCACCAAGCTGTCCGGGATACGGTTCTCCTCACGTGAAGAACAGCAGGTCGAGTATTTTCGCAAGATGCTTTTGACCATGGCCCGGGACATTCGGGTTATCCTGATCAAACTGGCTGACCGGTTGCACAACATGCGAACGCTGGAGCACGTCTCGCCCGAACGTCAGAGACGTATCGCCCAGGAAACGCGCGACGTATACTGTCCGCTGGCCCATCGCTTCGGCATCAATCGGGCCAAGATGGAACTGGAAGACCTTTCTCTCAAATTCCTGGAACCGGACGTTTATGTCGAGCTCAAACGGCGCATCAAGGAGACCCGCGAGGATCGTGAAAAACACATCGCGCGACTGGTAATGCCCATCAAGGAAGAACTGGCCAAGAACCATATCCCGGCTGAGGTCTATGGAAGAGCCAAGCATCTGGACTCTGTTTATCGCAAGACCCGGGTCCGCAAAGTGCCGTTCGGCGAAATCTACGATCTGTTCGCCATCCGTGTCATTACCGACACCGAGCGGGACTGCTACCACACCATGGGCATCCTGCACTCGATGTGGAAGCCTATGCCGAACCGGTTTCATGATTACATGGCCAATCCCAAACCAAACGGCTACCGCTCGCTACACACCACCGTCTTTGGGCCGGATAATCGTCCGGTGGAGATTCAGATTCGGACCCATCAGATGCATCACGTTGCGGAAAACGGTATCGCTGCTCATTGGCTCTACAAAGAGGGTCGACAGCAGATGTCCAGATCAGACCGTCAGATGATCTGGTTGCGCGACGTTCTCGAATGGCAGAAGGACATGACCAATCCGGCCGATTTTCTGGAATACCTCAAGATCGACTTGTACTCCGAGGATATTTTCGTCTTCACACCGCAGCAGAAACTGATCCACCTGCCCAAAGGCTCGACACCGCTTGACTTTGCCTTCCAGATTCACACTGAAGTAGGTATCCACTGCGCCGGCTCCAAAATAAACGGCCGCTTGCAACCCTTGTCGACGCCGATCAAGTCCGGTGACACGGTGGAGATCATCACCAATCCGCGCCGGACACCTTCGCACGATTGGCTGAAACTGGTCAAATCTTCAACGGCCCGAGCCAAGATACGACGCTGGCTCAACCAGGCCGGGTTCGAGCAGTCGGTGATCCTGGGACGCGAAGTGGTGGAACGCAAACTCAAAGAGCTGCGTTTGAAGATGCCGCCCAACGAAGAGATGCAGGGCTACGCCGAGAAGCTGGGCAAGAAGTCGGTCGAGGACCTACTGGCCGCCATAGGTAATGGGTCGATGAACCGCGCACCGCTGGTCAATTTGATTCAACCGGAGAAAGAGAAACCTTCCGCCGGAATTGTCGGTCAGGTGATCGACCGTCTGCGCGGGTCAAAAGGTATCCGTGTCCACGGCATGGCCGACATGATGTTCCGTTTCGCAGGATGCTGCCAGCCGTTGCCGGGTGAAGATATTATCGGCTTCATCACGCGCGGACGGGGCGTTACGGTACATCGAGCCGACTGCGACAGCGCCCGCTACCTGCAAGGTCAGTTTCCGGAACGGCGTATCGATGTCAGTTGGGACGCCGGCAAGAGTGAGTCTTTTGTCGTCGAAGTGGAACTGGTGGTCGAGGATCGCAAGAACATGCTGCGTGACATCACTCAGGCCGTGGCCGACTCCGACACCAACGTTCGCGCCGCCGAGATGCACGCCACCGACACGGCCGCCACCGGAAAGTTCGTCATTGAAGTCACTTCTCTTTCGCATCTGAACCGAATCATCGAAAAAATGCGCAAGGTCAAAGGGGTCATCACCGTCCTTCGCTCCAAAGGACGCGACTTCGAGAAGTAACACCATGGATGTGCCGTTGTGCGACCCCGCGCGACGGCTACACAACCTCACCGTGAGCTCCTTAGTAGGGTGGGTCCGTCTTCGGACCCGCCATTGTCATCAGCAGATGTGGACATCTGCCAGTCACTGAGACTGTCGGCGGAGACAAGCCCCGCCGCTACGCGATAGAGCGCGAGGACGTACACCAGGCACGAAGATGGATTCCCGCCTGCGCGGGAATGACACATGCGGCGCGGGGGTGACAGAGAGGCGGGCGTTGACCACCCTTCGACTCCGGGCAGGGTGAGATCTGAATGGGTTCGTAGACGGCCACCTCATGGTGAGCGGAGTCGAACCATGAACCTCTGGAATCTTATCCGAAGAGAATCCCGCGAGGCGCGGGATGTCGAAACCACAACGGGTTTCGACCTACTGCCTGAAAAGGACAAGAACGAGTCCATTTTGCGGTGCAGGTCAAATGGGCCAATTTCCTTCCTCAAAGTCCCCTCTCGAGAGGGGATTTAGGGGTGTGTTATTCTACTTTTGGCAGACTAGGACGTCTGCCGCCCACAGAAAGAGAAGATGGATGCCGGATCAAGTCCGGCATGACAGATTGTGGACTATCCCTACTCCGAGAACACCACCTGCAAACTCAACGTGTCGACACCACGCACTACTCGTATTTCGGTGGAGTCACCCTTTTTGTATCTGGCCAGCGCGCCCATGTAGTCGTAAATGTCCCCAACGAGCGTAGTGCCCATTTTGATGATAATGTCCTCCGATTGGATACCCGCCCGTTCACCGGGCTGGTCGGCGGCGACACCATCGATTTTCAACCCCTGCACTTCGGCTCCGAAATCAGGCACCACGCCGAGTTTCACAGTATAGTTCCCGCGACCACGTCGACCATCGGACTTGGTTGCCTGAAAAGTGAGCGCTCCCTCCATGCGGTCAAAACGTGTCACCACCTGCCAGACCAGATCGGTCACACCTACGATTCCATCGAGATCGATCTTGTCTACATCGTCGCTCGGTCGGTGGTAGTCATTGTGGGCGCCGGTGAACATGAACAAAGAGGGTATCTGTCGATTGTAAAAGGCGGTGTGGTCGGAGGCACCGATTCCCGTTTCCTGGGAAATGATATTGAAAGCATCAAACTGCAGTGAGTCAAAGTAACTTTTGAACTCGACGGATGAGCCGGTGCCGAACACGACCAGCCCTTCCTGCTCTTTGAGACGACCGACCATATCCATGTTGATCATCATGCGCACGGCGCTTGAGTCAATCGTCATGTTCTTGGCGTAGTGTGTCGAACCCAGAATACCGGCTTCCTCACCGGTAAAAGCAATGAACAACATCGAGTATTGCATTGGGTCCTCGGCCGAGGCCCAACGACGGGCCAATTCCAGCAAAGCCGCCGTGCCGGAACCGTTGTCGTCGGCGCCGTTGTGGATCTTGGGTTCGTCGCCACGATACAGAGAGTTTTCGGCACCCCAACCCAGGTGGTCGTAGTGAGCGCCGATAATGACAGTCGTGTCATTGTCGCCGGGAAGATAGCCCACGACATTGTAGGCAGTGTCGCGTACTTTATGCAGATCGGTCTGTCCTTCGGCGGAACCGATGAAAGGTACATGGAGATTAAGCCCGAGTTTCTTAAGACCTCGGCGATGGAGGTAGATTATCGGAATCTCCTTGGGGTTGATCCGGGAGCTTGAGAACATCGGCAGGGTATCATCCATGTCGGCCGGTGCCATGAGAAAGATACCGGCCGCACCCTTTGCGATTGCCTGGCCGATCTTGCGGTTTATCGGTCCGTGTTGATTGAGCTCAGCCTGAGCGCTGTCACTGGCCTCTGCCTCCGAAAGAACCGGCGTGTATCGTCTGATAAGAACTGCCTCACCGGCAACATCCAGTCCGTCGTAGTCATTGATTTTCAGCGAAGGTTCCTCGGCGTGTATGCCGTAACCCACATCGATAATACGATCAAATTCAAACGACAGACTGGCGGAATGCGGTAATGGCGTGAAGTCGTCACCAAGCTTCAGGGCGGTATCGTTAATGGTCAGATAATTATCGTCGCCCAGTTCGATCCTCTTGGTAAACTCAAACGATTGCAGGTATCCGTCGGTCCCTTTTGGAATGAGTCCGGCTGCGGCAAAAACCGACTGAATATACTCAGCGGCTTTCCACTCCCCCACTTCACCGACCTGACGGCCCTCCAGCGAGTCGTGGGCCAGGACGGCAATGTGCTGATGAATCGAATCGGTCGTTATGCTATACTCAGCCGACACCGGGGTGATAATCATGAAAGATGTCAAAAAGACAATTGTGGACAACACAACAATTGTTGGATTATGTCGCGACACCATAAAGACTCCATGAAATGCAGACCAAGTCCGCGGTAATACTTGTATAGTCCCAGGGCTGCCAATATATCCAACTTTAGTTGGTCTGTCAGGTAAGAAAGCTGTGTTTTGGCGTAAGAATTTCATTGCTCCCACCCCCAAATCCACCGTACTTGTCTCTGCGAAAAGGATGTTAACGTTTTGGAAAGAGGTTCAGTGTGACCAATACTGCACGGTCGACCCATAAAGCCGGTTCAACGGCCATGAAAGACAGTCTGACGATTGGCGGAGTATTACTGGTGATTGTGATCGCCTATTTCGCCTACCAAATGTCACAGGCAACAGATCAGCATGTCCACAACCAGGAAGCCTTCCATCCGGAACTGAGCGGCGGTAACATGGACCAGGCGATGGCTTCGATGGCTAACCTGCCGGAGGATCACGAGACGCTGGTGATGATGGGGAACCAGCACATGGACCAGCAGAAATTCGCGATGGCCGCCGAACTGTACAAGCGCGCGTTGGCCAAGAAAGAAGTCAACGATGTCCGAGTCGACTTCGGCGCTTGTCTGAACGGTATGAATCTGCCGCTGAGAGCGATCCAGGAGTTTCAGACAGTCCTGGCCGTTGATCCCACCCACGGGATCGCGACTTTTAATGTCGGGATAGTCTATTCATCGCAGCAGCAACCGGATTCGGCGCGAGTGTACTTCCAGAGATACCTGGAACTGGACCCGCACGGACCAGCCGCGGCCACCGCCAGAGCCCAACTCCAGAGACTCGGTGGTTAACTTCCAGGAACTGGCCCTCAACTGGGGGGCAGCCACCTGGGAGATGCTTCTGGATTCCGCCCTGCTGCTTTTAATCGGGCTGGGGCTGGCCGGCTTGTTGCGGTTGGTGCTCAGCGAGGGGAGAATCAATCGGTTTCTGGCCGGCGGCGGTCCCGGGCCGGTGTTCAAGGCGGCTCTGTTGGGTATACCGTTGCCCCTTTGCTCTTGCTCGGTGTTGCCGGTGGCGCATCAGCTTAGACAATCGGGTGTAAGCAAAGGGGGCACCGTCGCCTTCCTGATCTCGACACCGGAGTCCGGGATTGACTCTATGATTCTCACCTGGACTCTGATGGACCCAGTCATGACGATTGCCCGTCCGGTTACCGCTTTTCTGACCGCCTTCACGGCCGGTCTGCTGGAGAACCGAAGCGATCCGGAGCCGATCAACAATCCACGCCCATCCGATCCGGAGACGAGCTGTTGCTCCTGCGAATCCGATAAACCCGACGCCACCTCTTCTTTGCCCAACCGAATCTGGACCGGGCTGAAATACGCCTATACCGATCTGCTGGACGATCTGGCCGTCTACCTGGTAGTCGGCTATGTGCTGGCCGGTCTGGTGGCTGTGGTGTGGGGTCCCCAGGCCGGTGGCTTACCGGAGTTTTTGCAAACTGGTTGGGGTGGGTACGTGGGGGCGTTGTTGATCGGCTTACCCTTGTATATTTGCGCCGTTTCGTCAACTCCTTTGGCCGCAGCCCTGCTGGTCACCGGATTCTCCCCCGGCGCTACTTTGCTTTTTCTCATGGTCGGTCCGGCCACCAATCTGGCTTCATTGGTGGTGGTAAGCAAAGTCCTCAAGGGTTGGGCGGTGCTCAGGTATCTCGGATCGATTATCGTCGTATCCCTGGTATGTGCGCTGATCCTGGACATACTCTACCCAATGTTCAAACTCAGCCTTAGTCCCGCGAGTCACTCGGTCTTACACCAGGGCCCGGGCACATGGTGGAACTGGGCGGCAGCGGTCGCCCTCACCGGCGGCGTACTGTGGTTCACCGGAAGAAAACTTCTGAAGCGATTGTTCTGAGACAAAGTGTGCTGCCAGCCGTGACCGGCCGGTCACCGAGGCATCTTATTTTGGTAGGATATTCGAACGCAGTTTAGCATAGATATCCTCATGGTATCGCTTCGAGAAACAGCCAACTCATGCTTGGGCGTGCTCTGGGATTTTGTGTATCCGCCCCTTTGCCTCGGGTGCGGTGGATTCTACGACGGTGAGCACAGCGTTTGCGAACGCTGCTTTGAAACCATCCATCGGTTCGAGGACCCCATTTGCCTAAACTGCCTCTCGGTGCTGGCCGGTGGACCCCGTTGTCCCATCTGCACCGATCTATCTCTACCCTTGTTTGCTTTAGGCGACTATGCCCCGCCGCTCAAGGACATTATATTGCAGTTCAAGTTCAAGGGGATCACCACCCCGGCCCGACTCATGGCTGGGTTATTGTGGCAACAATTCGGAGACCGCCTCACAATGCTAAACCCAACCGTCCTGGTTTCGATCCCGCTGCACCCCGGCCGCGAGAGTCAGCGTGGCTACAATCAGGCCGCACTGCTGACCGACCAACTGGGTTTACTCATGGATGTCCCGGTCAATAATAACCTGCTCACCCGGATTGAAAAACGAAAGCCGCAAGCCTCGCTCAGGCTGAGACAACGGATGAAAAACATCAAGGGTGTCTTTGAAGCCACACCGGCCGAAGGTCCCATGCGCGGGCTGCTTCTCGTTGACGATGTTGTCACCAGTGGCGCCACCGTCCTCGAAGCCACCCGCACCCTAACCGAGGCCGGCTATGAAGTAGTGGCGATAGCCGCCATCGCACATGGGAGATGAGGGACAGACGATGCTCGGGCAATTGGTGGAAGACTATCTTCAGTATCTCAAGCTCGAACGCGGATTGGCAACCAATACATTGACCTCCTACCGTCGGGATTTGCTTGAGTTTGTGGCGTCGCTTAAGGTGCAGGAGCCTTCGAAGTTGACTCCTCGTCTGGCTCAGGATTATGTCTCACGCCTGATCGGATCATCATTGAAACCGGCTACGATTGCTCGAAAGATATCCAGTGTCAAGCAATTCGCCGTTTGGCTGGGTGAGAGTGGTACATTGAAGCAGAATCCGTTTGCCGGATTGTCGGCTCCTCGGATTGCGCGCTATCACCCCCCATATCTTTCACCCGGAGAGGTGGCTCAGATAATCGATGCCATAGACACTAAAACGCCGACCGGTCGGCGCGACCGGACCATGCTGGAATTACTGTACGGGTCCGGGTTGCGGGTGTCGGAACTTTTGAACCTCAGAACTTCAGACATCGAGTTTGAAGCCGGGTTTCTCAGAATCGTCGGCAAAGGCAACAAGCAGCGGCTGGCTCCTCTGGGTGGCCCGGCCGCCTCTGCCCTCCATACCTATCTGGACAATCAGTCAAAACCAGAGGCTGACTCCGGCTACCTGTTCGCCAACCGCCTGGGGCGACCTTTCTCCAGGCCCGGCCTGTGGAAAATCATCAAACGGGCAGTGACCAAAGCCGGGATCGCCAAACCGGTTTCGCCCCATACATTTCGTCATTCTTTTGCCACCCACCTCCTGGAGGGAGGCGCCGACCTGCGGGTAGTGCAAGAAATGCTCGGTCATGCCGATATATCTACAACGCAGATATATACAACTGTTGACCGGGAATACCTGATTGCTGAACACAAAAAGTACCATCCTCGAGAATTGGCCGGGACCAAAGACGGCTGACGACCAACCCCGGACGGTTTACCGTTTTGCCATCAGACAGACCGGGTTTAATCTCGACTTTCATCTGGAACCCATCTATCGCCACGTTGAGACAACTTTTCATCACTTTCAGGATTTCGATGAGTTGGTCACGATCTGCCAACGCTTCGACATCGATGCCATAATCATCGGTGGGCGCGACGATTTTTCTCACGCCATAGAACTGGTCAGGGACATCAAGCAGAACATATTCCTGGCAATCATACCGGTGGTGCTCTATCATCCGGAGCCGGACAACAATACGATTCTGGCTGCCTATGAAAACGGCGCTGAAGAATTCGTCTATGGCGGATGGAACAACCGTTTGATCCAGGTGCGTATCAGGCGTCTTTTGGAGCGGAGCCGACGGGACCTTTCGATCAATCCGTCATCGCATCTACCCGGCCCGAGCATCATCGAAAGTGAGATAGCCAGACAGATCGACAAGCAGATGGAATTCGCGGTCTGCTACGCCGACCTGGACAATTTTAAGGCATTCAACGACTACTATGGCTACTACCGTGGTGATAAAGTTATCAGGCTCACGGCCAAAGTTGTCAAGGACACCGTCTTCGATCTATGTCGGGAGGGCTTTGTCGGGCACATCGCCGGGGACGATTTCATTTACATTATTCCAGCCGATATGATCGAACAGATATGCCGGTCGATAATCAAGACCTTCGACTCATTGATCCCCTACCGATACGAGCCGGAAGATCGTGAGCGCGGATATATCACCACCAAGAGTCGCCGCGGTGATACCGAGCAATTTCCGTTATTGACCATTTCAATCGCGGTTGTGGTGAATAACAACGGGAAATTCGGACATGTCGGGGAGCTATCCAGGATGCTGGCCGACCTGAAATCTGCGACCAAGCTAAAATCCGGCTCCAACTTCATGGTCGAGCGCCGCCGGAAATACTAACCGGCTCGCCTGTGTCACTCCCGCGAAGGCGAGAATCCATCTGCCCAAGCTGGCGATCAAAACCGAAGATGGACCCCCGCCTGCGCGGGGGTGACAGATAAGCTTCAACAACGCGCGAAGCGCAAAAAAAACGGGCTTGCCCGCCGCCCCAAACAAGGTTTGAGGCGGCCACCCAGAGATTGGAAACTCTTTAACAAGTGTCATTCTGGCGAAGGCCAGAATCCAGTCTCCCCAGTGGCCCCTACTGCACCCGGTAGCTTATCAGGTTCCACTGTTGTTCAAAAGCCGGACCGAGACCAAAGGTAGTGTACTCCCGACGTACCATACCGACCCCCGGCACCAGCCAGTCGTCGACTGTCCAATAGTCGTTGAACGCCCCGCCGGACATACGGTAGTGAAAGGCCGACGGGAACTCGCCCGCCAAAGAAGTGACGGCGCCTTTATCGACTATCACCGGAATCGCACCGAAATACTCCATCCCCCAGTGTCGCCCGACTGTAAGAGGGAACTCATAATACCACGAATCGAAATAGAGGATATCGTCGCTGTGCGAAACAAACAATATGTCGTCACTCACACCCATATAAACCGTATCCGTCGCCAACCGTCCACGGCGTTGCCACAACCAGCCCGAGTCGGCCCACGATACCGGCACTTCCGATTTGATCGTCACGGTAACCGTGTCCACAAGGTCAAGACTGGTGTCGATCACCTGATAGACCCACTGCGTACCCACCGAATTCGGAAAACGGCTCAGATAGAAGGTGCTGAGGTCGTATCTCAGTAGCTCCCAGGTTTGATTGACGGAAATCCTGATACTTGATCCATCAGACCACGCACTGAAGAGGTATCGACGCACTGCACCGACATCAGGGGCGAACCAGGTTTGACTCCAACTCCCGCCCCCTTCGAAATCCCGGTTCCAAACTCTCTCTATCAACGCCGCAGAATCAAACCTGCCGGCTTCCACCGTGACGGTTCCAACATCGGTGACGCGGCTGGTGTCGGTACCGCCTGAAACAATCCATTCGGACCCAACCGTGAGCGGTAGTATGAATCGCTCAAGAAACATCGATCCGACGGTAGTGTCGGAAGTTATATCAATCGTATCTCCTTGTATCTTTGCATACCGGTCTACGACGACGTCGGCAACCGTCCAGTTCAGCCGTAATCTCAGACTGGTGGCTCCATCCGAATGGCTGACAGTGTCGGTAACCGATACCCACACGGTGTCGGTCGTCAAAGTCAGACTGTCATACACTTCGTAAATCCAGAGCAGGCCGACCCCATCGGGAGGTGGGTCCCCGTTCGAGCCACCGTTGATTATCTTCTCGTCGTCATCGCAGGAATAAATGCACAGCAGGCTGAGAAGCAAAGTGAACGGCACTAACCGCCATTTGATCATCTGGTCCTCCTCATTTGATGCTCTTGTCTCTGTCCACCGTCGAGATGGTCAGACGCTTGATATTCGTTAATAAGACGTCTATTGTCAACAGATCGTTTAAGCACGGTCTTGCCCGTGTTATTCTGGGGTAGGCCGGAATCCAATCTTCAGTTTCCATGTCATTCCCGCGAAGGCGGGAATCCACTCTTCTCTTAGAGACCTGAAAATTCTATCCGGGTGGATCGAACGCCGCAGGAAGTATCAGCCGAGACATCAGCCACCGCTGATAAGGTTCACCCCTCGACTCCGCTCGGGGTGACAGGGTCAAGCCCTGTTTCTCGCGTTTCGCGCGCGATCCACTAATGGTGAGCGTCGGATGGCACCCTCAAACTCGGTTTGGTGGTGATTCTGTTTTTCTCCGACCCAAACTAGGTCTGAGGCGACCACCCGGAAATCGGAGCCTCTACAACAAATGTCATTCCCGCACTCCCTTTGTCATTCCCGCGAAGGCGGGAATCCATCTTCTTGAAGGTCGAAACCCTGCCCCGAAGGGATCTCCAACACAATCAGAAAGAACACAGACGCGGGAATCAGTTCTCACGATAACCGACTAATAGCATACCACACTGGTGGAGTTCTTGGAGCCACTTTGCCAATTCTGTATAGCGGATTCTCAAGTTGTCTAGAGCAATTTCTCTTTGACCAGGGAATACGACAAAGGGGTGACCTTTTACGGGCTCCCCCCTTTTCAGCCTATCCGCCCGATGTTGAATAGCGTCGCGAAAGTCCCTGACATCATCCTGGACTGCTCCTCTGATTACTGTGAGAGTCCTTGGCAACAAGTCTTTCATCTTCTGCGGTGCGTGCTGGTGCCCTCTGATAACACTTAAACATCTGATGGCGCTATGAAGCCTGTCAATGCAAATCTCACAGTGTCCCGATGCAACTTGAATATCGTGCAGTAGCCCATTGCTGTCCGTTGGCTTACGATTGGCCAACAGATTCCTTGCACTTCGATACTCTCGTATACAATGGTCGAGGATTCGCACGAAGTTAGCTACCAGAGCATGGGCCTGTACGTTGCGTGTTCCGCTGGCTGTGAGAGAGCGGTTAAGCATCAACCGTAAGCTCAGGGCTTTCATCCCTGTCAACTCAGGAAGCTCGAATACAAAATCCTCACTATCGAATAACTCATACAGCGACGTTCTAGCCACCCCCCACCTCCCCATACACTTTCTCCGCAAACCGGTCAGTCATGCCGGCGATGTAATCGGCCGCGACGATCTCAACAGATTCGTCATCAAGCATCTTCTGGAATCGTACCGGCATCAGTAAAGGCTCTTTTACAAGTCGATCAAATATAGCCGTCATTATTTCCGAGGCCCGCTGTGATTTGGAAACCAGTCGCGCGTGATTGTACAATCGATCGCGCAGAAAACTCTTCAACTGCCGAACACGGCTGCGCATGTCCTCCGAATAGGCACATATTTTCTCGGGGGCGGTGCGCACAGTTTCAAGGTCGTGGATATTGAACTGCTTGACGCGCGCAAAGGTCTCGTTGATGACATCGGTGGCCATGCGGTCGACCAGCCGCCGGACCAACTGGTGCCGGATGAAATCATCATCTGATTTCACTCCTCGTAGTGTCTCTCCCCCGACAAGCTCGACAAAGAAGTCGCTTGCGACCAGATCATCGAATGAAATGATACCGGCCGAAAGGCCATCATCGATATCGTGCGAGTTGTAGGCGATCTCGTCGGCAATATCGACCAGGGCCGCTTCGAGTGTCGGCTGACGGTCATCCTCGAAACCGGGCGCGTCGATTCTGGAGCGTGTCTCATGTTTTACGATCCCCTCGCGCACCTCGTAGGACAGATTCAAACCGGGATGGTCGCGATAACGCTGCTCCAGAATATCCACCACCCGGAGTGACTGCCGGTTGTGATTAAAGCCACCCTGCCTCTGCAACAACTCATCCAGAACATCCTCTCCGGCATGACCGAAAGGCGTATGCCCCAGATCATGCACCAGCGCGATGGCCTCGGTCAAGTCTTCGTTGAGCCTGAGGTTGCGGGCCAGCGTGCGGGCCACCTGCGCCACTTCGATGGTATGAGTCAGACGAGTGCGAAAGTGATCTTTCTCGTGCGGGATGAACACTTGTGTTTTGTATTCCAGTCGACGAAAGGCGGCGGAGTGGATGATGCGGTCGCGATCGCGCTGGAAGGCCGTGCGCAAAGGATGTTCATCAAGCGCATAGATGCGTCCACGGCTCTTACATGACAAAGCAGCATACGGCGCCAGATTATCCAGTTCCATTTTTTCGATTTGTGCACGAACAAGCATCATGCGACTATCTTCCCGCTTTCTCATCGCCGAAGCGCACCAACGATAGGGCGACATGATTCGATAACCCCAGCGTTGAGTGATACGAGGCTGCTATTGTTATAAGGTAGCTTCTATAGCTCACCTGGACTCCACCACCGTAGGTACGGGGAGCCGTGGTCACACCCCAGAAAAAACTGCCGCGCGGTGACAGACGGATTTTTTGCCCCAGACCGAACTGCGGCTTCTCCGTTGGCTCCAAGGTGACCCGGCCCGTCACCGAGTATGGCCCCGGACCCAGTAGCTCCAGGTGTAGACCTGAAACGACGTTGATCTCGGGACTACCGGCATGCAGACGCGGCGTGGTCAGGTTTTCGAACATGATAGCTGTCTTCAGTCGCCGAGTCCGGTAGCCACATCCAACACCGACAGTCACACCGCTGAGATTGTCGTAACCATTGCCGAATTCAACAATCATAGCCGATATCGTTGCGCCCAGTGATAGAGAATCGACATTGTATGCCACGGCCAGCCGTCCCAGTTTCTCAGCGTAGAGATTGCTGCGTCCGAACTGCGAGATACCAAGCGCTGTGGTTAGTGGTCCAAACCGGCGGACTGATGCTAAGTAGACTCGATCCAACTCCTTCATCCCGAATTTCCGACTATACCCGCTTTCTAACTTGAAATCGCCGTCGTCGATTCCTCCAACCGGTACCGACAAAAGTTCCAGGGCCGATGGCTGAGCCAAAACGACAGTGTTACCCATCCCATCGGTCATGTCGGCAGCAGGGTCGAAACCGCCCGCACCGAACGCCGAGGCGCAGATGACCAGGCAGAGCAGTATGGGAATTCGGTTGTACATTCTCACCGCGCAATCACTATCGGTTTCTTGACCGACCCGGCGTCGTCGATCCGGCAGTACAGGACATAAATGCCCACCGGCAGGCGGCGACCGGCGTCTGAGCGTCCGTACCAGACGTATTGATCCAGACGGTATCCACCCTGGTCAAACCGTCGCACCACCCGCCCCTGGCGATCGAATACTTTGAGTACGTAACCTTGCGTGTCCGGGCCATCGATGATGATGACAACCGAATCTTCAACGCCGTCCCCATCGGGCGAGAACACTTCCGGTGTCACCAACACTTTCAGGTCACCGCCGACGTAGGAACTTACCACCTCGTTAACTTGACCCGGTGAGCCACCCAGTTCTGCGGACCGCCCCCACCGGCCTTGTTGTCCGTCTTGCTCATCTCGACTCCAGGTATAGTCGCCGTCGAACAGACGGCTGTAGCCAAAGCGATCCGCCTCCAGTCCGAAGTGATCTACCAATAAGACGGTATCAGCGCCGTCGTTCAAGAGCGACCAACTGCTCGGCTCAACCATCAGTCCCGCGAACCCGGGATAGCTATCCACAAACAACGAAGCCGACCTGACCAGCACAACCCGTTGTCCGGACGCCACTATCAGACTCGTGTCCACGGTTGTATTGATCCGTTTGTAATCACCTACCTGCCAACCTGCGAGATCGTATGGTCGGTCGCTTCTGTTGACAATCTCGATCCACTCCGCATCCGACGAACCATCTGGTCGTGGCGCCAGCTCGGTCAGGTGGAAGGCGGGAAACTCTACAGCCGGAGCGGCGAAGTTACGCTTGTTGTTGCGCAGACGATCATCGTCCGGCAGCACAGCCATCAGGTGTGCGTACATGGAGTCGAACTGGAAGTGATCACCGATCTCAAACCACTGCCCTGGTTCCAGCGAGGGTACTGCAAACGATGCGATGGGCTGACCGGTAGTCTCATGCCAGGCGGCGTCGTAATACAAAAGTAACAGTGTCTCGCGGAACGAATCGAGACCACGGTTAACCACGGTGAATTCAAGTCGCGTCCAACCATTTTCGATAGCGGCGTCAACCCCTTCCAGACCCAGGTCGACGCCGACAGGTGTCACCGAGTTGACTACTCCGGGCGTGGAACCGTCGAAGTCAACAGACTGCGCCACCACTTGCGACGAAGGGGTCACACGTTCCCAAGAATAGCCGTCGGCGCCCACCTCGGACCACGACATGGCCGATACCATGACATCCTGACGGTAGATTGCAACCGAGCCACCGGTGTTCACCAACGAGAAAGATGCCACCGGCGGCAATGTCATCGCAGCTTCGTCGGGTGTGTCGCCCCAGATGCCCGAGCCGTCTCCCCATCGAGTTTCAAAAGAGGCGGAACCGTCCGAGGACACCAGTTTTCTGCAGATGATGAGGTACGAATCAGGTTCAAGACGCCAGCCCCTTGGAATTGTGACCAACTCGTCGTCGACCAGCAACTGGTAATCGTCCAGAACAACAACTCCGGTGGAATCCACATAGAGCTCAATCCACTCCAGGCTGGTCGACCGGCCCGGCTCGTTCACCATGAGTTCATTGACGACCAGCTCGGAACGCACCGTGGATGAAGACCCATAGAGAATCAAGATAACAAGGAGTCCAAAAGTCTGGCCGATAGATTTCACCATCGAGCTTTCACCTCAAGCGACAGTTGTGTGCGATGCGTCCGACCGGTATCCCGATTGTAGCTGCGGCTGATCTTGACAGCAGCCATAACGCCTTCCACCAACGGTTGTTCGTT
The DNA here is from genome assembly GCA_029860345.1 of Candidatus Zixiibacteriota bacterium. Classification (NCBI taxonomy): domain Bacteria; kingdom Pseudomonadati; phylum Candidatus Zixiibacteriota; species Candidatus Zixiibacteriota bacterium. The sequence continues at coordinate 100,568 of JAOUBJ010000011.1, forward strand.
CCTGACAAAGAGATACCAGTACTCCACAGCTCCATGGCGCAAGTCGAGCCGAGAAAGATTGGACCACACCTGCAGTTGACCGAGCGCCGGCGAGTTATAGTCCAGCCGCACGAAAAACGACAGGAAGTCTTCACGATAACTGCTCGTATTGTGTGCAATATAGCTTCTGAGGGCGGTCTGACCAGCGGTAAAACGAATCTCCAGTCGAGTGCGATGACCGGTGAAGTGGGAAACTCCGGCTGTACCGGCACGACGTCGCGACTTCACCAGATGATCAAGACGCCACGACGGGCCGCTATCGCCTTCGTGGATCAAGCCGGACATCAGTTGAAAGTCGGCTGAGTCACGGTGTTGCGCCGAGTAGAGCATGGCGTTCACCAGCTGCATCTGGTCGGTCATCAGGACAATCGTCTTGATCATGCCGCCGGTATGTCCGGAATGTTTGTCGCTCATTTCAAAGTCAACATCCACCAGGTAGTGTCGGCGACGACTGCGCCCGGTCTTGCTTCCTCCGGACAGATCGAGATACCTGTCGGCATAACTCCACCCGGCGTATTTAATCTCGGCCGTCCGGAACCTATGTCGTCCTTCTATCTGTACTCCGCTCCATCCCCTGTCGTGACCAAACTGCAAGCAAGTTTCCAAAGCGGCGTAACCACTTTTGTAACGATATCGCAGCGGCAAAGCAACCTTGACATCGCCAAGCGAAGCATCGGTGTGCCGGTTTCGAATTCGATTAACACCCACTATCAGACCCGAGGTCAGCACTCTGAGATTATAGGTCAGCATACCGGCCGCCGTGCTCAGGGTGTGATCGGCGTCGCGGTTAAACGACGTTAGCAGTTGGACCCCGGCTCGACCCGCGTGGATTGCCGTGTACGCACCGTTGTATCCACCGAAGTCGGGGAACAAAAGAGATTCGTTGTCAATCCGTCCGGTGAAACTCAGAAGCTTGCCGCGATGTCCCAACACAGTTCCCATACCAAGACGCCGGGTAAAGTTGCCGAGACGAATCTCGCGAACGGTTCCGGAAGGATTGCGGTATTCCAGATATCTGTTGATCACCCGTTCGTCGCCGCTTTGCTCTCGATGCAAGGTGCAGTAGGCTGAAACTCTGTCGCGGCCGACGCGCACGCTGCCGAGGTACTGGGATGGTATCTCCTGATCGAGATCATACCGATAGCGATAACGAAGCATTCCGGATAGGCGCCCGCCGGTCACACCCTGTGACTGGAAAGGGTCCAGTTGTTCATCCTGCAAAGCGGTCGACAGCGGCTTTTCCGTCTCCAAAAAGTGCGAGAGATTGGGAATCTCGTCCAGCAGATGATACTGGCGCAACTCGACGCCCTCGATGATGGCCTCCCTTAACACCTCGTACTGCTGATAACTGATCTCCGAGTTGGCCAGCGCCTCGGTCAGTTCATCTTCGGAAGTATACACTTCAGTCGATAGATCCTGCGCCCGAACAGTTACGGCCAAAGTCAGAGCAAGCCCGAGTATTGCTGATCTGCCGAACACAATCAACTCAGTCGATACTTCTTCAGTTTTCGATAAAGCGTGCGCTCACCGATACCCAGTATTGTTGCAGCCTCTTTGCGGTTGCCGTTGGTGCGGACAAGGACGGTGCGGATTAGTTCCTCTTCCATTTCCTCCAGACTGCTCGCCGGACCTCCGGGGGCGGCTTCGTCGTAACTGTCCACCGAGTTATCTCCGGGGAGATGGGCCGTGATGAGATCGCGCAAAATGCGAACTTCGGTGCCCAGCGAAAGAATAGCGTGATAGATCAGTTCATGCCCTGCTTCCTCCACCGTCTTGCCGGTTGCGATGGGTAGGTGTGTGGCACCGGCCTGTTGTTCATCGAGAAAACTCTGGACGTCATCCACCTCGACCAGTCCCTTCCCCTTCAGCGCCAGCATGCGATCGGCGAAATTGCGAAGCTGGCGAATGTTGCCGGGCCAGTCGTACCGGGCCAACAAATCCAAAGCCGAATCCGAGCAGGTTAGCCTGGCGTTGTCGCGCCAAAAATGCTGCAGGAGCGGCAGGATGTCACTCTTGCGTTCCAATAGCGGCGGTAGAACAATTCTGACAACCGCAATCCTGAAGTATAGATCCTCACGGAATCTTCGATCATCAATTGCCTCGGTGAGGTCCCGATTTGTAGCCGACACCACGCGAACGTCGGTCTTGTTGGCCGACGACGAGCCGACGGGATAGTAGGTGCCGTCCTCCAGAACACGCAGTAGCTTCACCTGCATCTGGCCGGATGTTTCGCCGATTTCGTCAAGAAAGAGTGTGCCGCCGTCGGCCTTGCCGAACAACCCCTCTCGCCTGCCCACCGATCCGGTAAAGGCGCCTTTCGCATGACCGAACAGTTCAGACTCAAGCAGTCCCGGAGCCAAAGCACCGCAATTAATAGCTACGTATGGATGCTCGCCGCGGTCCGAGTTGTTGTGAACAGCCTTGGCCACCAACTCTTTGCCGGACCCGGATGGACCCACTATCAGCACCGCCATGTCGGAAGGCGCCACCCGTTCGATGGCCTCAGCCACAGCTTTCATCCGGGCCGACCGGCCGACGATTCCGTAGGTCGCGAGTAGCTGCTTGGTGCGAAGAATCTGAGCTATCTTCTCCTCAATCAGATCGACACCGATATCAGCCAATATCACGCCGTCAACGTGATCCTGAGTTTCCCCAACAGCCTCTTTGTCACCGGCCAACATCCATATCTCGGTCAAACCGTTGACACGACGAATCCGGGCAGCAACGGCCGGCGTGAGATCGGTACGGCTTTCGTCGTAGAGAATCAGATCGATGCGTGTTTCTTTGACCAACTGATAAAGCTGTGGCAACTCCGCGCAGGTGTGCCCCAGCCTGTCCAGGTTGGCATCATCGACACTGTCGGCCGGACCTCGCAGCAGCACCACCTGCTGCACTCTTTCCGGTTCGGAGTTCTTGCCCAATGTCCAAATCCTCCTGCCACTTATCTGCGTTGCTTTCGTTTTTTCGACCGCCCGCCGGGACCGTGCGGAGCCGGTTTCTTGCGAGTCGACAAATCGGCCGGAAACAAGTCTATCTCGTGACGCTCCTTGTCGACTTTCATGACACCCACGCGGACACTGTCGCCCATCCGGAACACCTGCCGCGTCCGTCGACCCACCAGGCGATATTGCTGTTCCTCGAACAGATAGTAATCATCATCGATTGACGATATTCGCACCATTCCCTCGACCCCCAGTTTGTCCAGCCGCACGAAGAAACCAAAACTGGTAACGCCGCTTATAACACCGGTGAATTCATCTCCGACATGTCTGGACATGTACTGCACCTGTTTGATTTTGATGGCGTCACGTTCGGCTGCTTCGGCTACCCGCTCTGTCTCAGAACAGTGTTTGGAAGCATGGTCGATCACAGCCGGGACCCTTTTTGCAAAGGCGGGTGCGTAGCCACCGTTTGAGAGTTGTCTCAACAGGCGATGCACCAGCAAGTCGGGATAGCGCCTGATGGGTGAGGTGAAATGCGTGTAGTGAGTAAAGGCCAACCCGAAGTGACCGATGTTGGATCGTTGGTAGACAGCTTTCTGCATCGAGCGCAGCATTAATTCGTTTATGAAATCCGCTTCCGGGCGGTTCTTGATCTGATCCAGAAACCGCGCAAACTGTACCGGCTTGATGTTTGGCGAAACCGGAAAACGCAGACCAAGCCGGGACATCATGGCCGAGAACTCTTCCATTTTTTCCAGGCTGGGTCGGTCGTGAACCCGATACAGAAACGGCAGGGCGCGACGAAAGACCTCAAGGGCCACCGCCTTGTTGGCCACCAACATGAACTCCTCGACCAACCGATGCGCCTCCAGCCTGACGCGGTTGCCCAGTTCGATCACCTCCCCTGAATCATTAAGAATCAGCTTAGCCTCAGGTAGATCGAAATCAAGCGAACCCTCATTAAATCGTCGCTTGCTCAGAAGATTGGCCAATTCGCGCGCCGTCTTTAGAGAATCAACCACGCGCTTAACCTTGGGGGGATGGTCTGTGGACCCATCGAACAACGCCTGGACCTCTTCGTAGGAAAGGCGCGCCCGCGACTTGATAACGCTGTCGGACAGTTTCCAACTCAGCAGCTTGCCCTTGAGGTCGAACTGCATCGTGCAGGTGTGGGCCAGCCTCTTCCGGTTCGGTTTCAGCGAACAAACATCGTTGGAGAGAACTTCGGGCAGCATCGGCACCACCATGCCGGGAAGATAGACCGAATTGCCGCGCTCGAAAGCCTCACGGTCGAGGCTGCTGCTCGGCTTGACAAAGAACGAAACATCGGCAATGTGCACACCCAGGGTATATCCGGTTTTCGTCCGGACAATATTAATGGCGTCGTCGTGATCCTTGGCATCTTCCGGGTCGATGGTATAGATTATCTCTTTGGTGAGGTCTACCCGGCGCTCGAATTCTTCGTCGAGTGCACGACCGGCCGCCTGCTCCGCTTCGTTGAGAACGTCGTCGGGAAACTCGTCGGCCAGATTGTGATTGCGGATTACCGTCTTGAGGTCAACGCCCGGTTCACCGGGGAAACCGATCCGCTCGACCACTTTGCCTTCCGGATTGAGATTGGGGTTGGCCCAATGGGTCAGACGGGCCACCACTTTCTCGCCGTCCCTGGCTTTCAGACTTTCTCGCGCCGGGATGTAAAGTTCTCGCGGCAGCCGAGCGTTATCCGGCACCAGCGTGCAGAAGTTTTCCCCCCGGCAAAACTTGCCCACTATGTTTCGGTCGGCCCGCTTGAGCACCTTGAAAACCGAGCCCGCTTTTCGCTCACCCCGCTGACCGGTCAGACGGACCATCACCTGGTCGCCATCCATGGCCGTGAGCACCTGAGTCGGCGGGATCATGATGTCCTCAGTTTCACCTTCACGGATCAAAAAACCGGTGCCGCTGCGCGTCATCTGAAATCTTCCGGTGGCGATATTCATCTCATCGGCCAACCCAATGCGACTGCGTTTGAGCTTGACCAACTCACCGGAATCGAGCAACAGCTTGAGCAGATGGCGGAACTTCCGGTAATCCGGCTGGGGAATACTGAGCGCTTTGGCCAGTTCCTTGGCCTTCATCGGGTGATAGGATTTCTCTCTTATGAAATTGAGAATGGTCTTGGAATCGAACTTCATGTGGGCAAGATACATGGGACGCTACAGGCTCGTCAAGCCATTTTTGGCACATTCGCGCCAAAATGGCACCCATAAATGGGTTTTTTACTGCTACGCACCCTGCAACTCTAGCGTGTGCCCGGCAGATGCTGGCGTGTGCCCGACACGGTACCCCACCCAGAGCGTTTCGCGGCGGGTGGGTTTTCCGATGTCACGCTGCCAGCTGCGGCAGGTCACAATCCCCGCCTTCGGCGGGACTCAAGACCTGACACAACTCCGACACGCGGGATCGAAAGACGTCGCTGAAACAGTGCGCGCGGAGCGCGAAAAACAGGCTTGCCTGCTCAACCTGAGCGGAGTCGAAGGATGAAACCGCTCCTGTCTGTCGCAGGTGCTGTCAGGCAGATGGGTGGCACCCTCAAACCCGGTTTGGGGGTGACTCTGCACGTTGCGGCAGGTCTTGCGAATCAGCGTTAGCGGATTTGTGTGACCTGCCGCTCTCTTCTCGTAGGCACATCTGTGTCAGGTCACAATCCCCGCCTTTGGCGTGGCTCAAGACCTGACACAACTCTGACGGTCACCCCGAGCGCAGTCGAGGGGCGATTGTTCCGTGACCGGCAGATGTCCACATCTGCCGCCGTGTCATTAAACACGGTACCCCACCCAGAGCGCTTCGCGCCGGGTGGGTTCTCCGATGTCACACTGCCTGCCAAGTTCGGCGGCATCCCTCCTGCGGCGGACCTTCGGCGCAGGGATGCCGCCCTACTAAGAGAAGATGGATTCCCGCCTGCGCGGGAATGACTAAATGGACATTAGTTAGGTGGGTCCGTCCTCGAACCCGCCGATTACACAACGTTGCGCGGGGTCCTTCTCGCCGCAGGCGGGTGAGACCCTGCGCGCGGAGGACCAGTTGGGTCACACTCCGCCACGGCGGACCAGGACCCAGCTGAATAGAGCGCCAGGGCAAACGACGACATCTGCCGCCCACGGCACATCAATTGACAATCGCGGCCCATAGCCGTTTCTTCCCACAATGGAAGCTGTCAAACTGCTCGCTCTGTTCGTTCTGATTGTCATCGCGCTCAGGTTCAAACTCTCGGTAGGCATTACACTGATCATCGCCGGACTGGCCACGGCGCTATTGTACGCGATACCCATCGGTCAATTGGCCGAAGGTTATTGGCAACTGGTGCAGTCGCCCAAGTTCATTTTCCTGACCTCGGTGGTGCTGTTGATCACGCTCATGGGATCACTTTTGAAAGAAGTTGGATACCTCGACAAACTCTCGTCGGCCGTTCAAGGATTGCACGGTGGGCAACGCACCGGTGCGATGGTCCTGCCGCCGTTGATCGGATTGATGCCGATGCCGGGCGGGTCGCTTTTGTCGGCGCCGCTGGTCGACCGCGTGTTGAATGATCGGCGATACAAACCGGAGTTTCGCACCGTGACGAATTACTGGTTCAGGCATATCGCCGAGTTTGCCTGGCCGCTCTATCCGGGCATTGTGTTGTCCGAAGCGATCACCGGTCTGCCGATTGGCGATGTAGCCTTGCTGCAACTTCCGCTGACCATCATGATGGCCATCATAGGTATCTTCTTCTTCATACGCACGATCCAACCGAGCGCCGCTAACTCGCACGGCACAGGCACGGCACTGATCGGAATTATCGGCGCGCTCTGGCCGATTGCATTGGTCATTCTCATTTACGGCATCGCCCGGATCGAACTGGCCTGGGCGTTGCTGATCTCGATTGCTGTCATGCTGATGGTGACGAGGCCTAAACGCGCGAACCTGTGGCGGGCAACCAAAGAAGGTTTGTCGTACAAACTCATCCTGCTGGTTTTTGGCGCGCTGTCATTTCAGACAACTCTTGAGTTGTCAGGTGCGATTGAGGCTATACCGAGACTCTCCGCCGGGTACAATCTGCCCCCGGAACTGATCATCTTCCTCGTTTGTTTCGCAGCCGGCATTCTCACCGGGATGGTGGCCGCCTATGTCGCAATCGGCTACACAATCCTGGCCGGGTTGCTGTATCAGCACGGCATTGAGCCGGGCTATATCATGCTGGCTTACTTGTCCGGCTACTTTGGCATGATGCTCTCCCCGGCCCATTTGTGCCTGGTGCTCACCAACGAGTATTTCAAAGCCGACTTATCACTGGTTTACCGCCGCCTCGCCCCACCGCTGACCCTTTTGCTTCTGGGCGGCCTTCTGCTCTACTTTTCCGGATGGCCGGAGTTGTTCGGCGATGAATCGCTTTCTCGCGCTTCGCGCCTTTGTATCCTCACCCTGAGCGGAGTCGATGGGTGAATCTACCGTGATGCGACCCGTCCCAAACAAGGCTTGAGACGTCCACCTGTCGAGATTCAAATCAAGAAGGTCAAGTACAGACCCAAACTCTCACCGTCGATCTTCACCGGGGAATCACCAAAACCGTATTCGATCTTCGTAATTCGTCCACTGACACAGAAGCTTTGGTTCCACACATAGCCGATTTCCCCAAAATAGCCCAGCGCGTTGTCAAACTCAAATGTCAGATTATCGAAATCTTCATCAAAGGTCGGATTCATGTGATAGGTAAGACCGGCGCCCAGGCGAAGCTTGTCGCGTTGGTAGAAGAGCGAACCTTCCAATGGATGCCGTGAGAACTTGGAATCCAGATCATCAACATCAGCGGTCCGGTCAACCAACCATCCCAGGGTCAATTGAAGCCTGAGTGGTGTCTTTTTGATTCGGAAGGCTGCACCCAGATAAATATGAGCCCTTCCCCCGGCGGTAACGCTTGCGCTGCCTTCAGTATACCCCGGGACTCCCTGAGTATAGATGTAGGTGCGGTATTTAGCCAGTTTATCGCCACCAGTGGTCAGAGCCCCTCCGAGCACGATTTCGAATGAGCGCGTCTTTTTTGCGTGAGCGTCCTCAGCACAAGGAGCTAAGGTGGCGGTGGCTATGATAAGAAAGTAGACTACGATGACGATGGCTCTCTTTTGCATGAAGCGACCTTTCAAGTTCTGCTATGTCGGGCATGACCAATATAGCACGCTGCAATCTCTTGTCCTCGTACCCCGCTGCAGGGGTTGAATGCAATATAGGGAATGGTTCACGTCGGGGCAAAGTCTTCCTGTCATGGGTAGTGCAAGGATTATTGTGTAAATTGGGGATTGGGGTTTGGTTTGAGTTTTCTAAGTGATTGACAAAGACGACAACAATGGCTATATTAACCCAGTCCCGCATCTGCACACAATGCGGAATCTATGACAGGCAATTGAATAGTACTAGCATGCTAACGCATTGGACTTAAGTACCATCAACCCTCTTGTAAGGAGAGTGAATGTCTAAACCTTGTGACCTCACCATGGTCCCATCCCCGTTTGGACCAATTCTTCCCCGCAAACTTGCCCCACTGATTGTCCTGCTGATGTTGTTCACCGGCGGGGCGCGATCTGCCGGCGAACAGGCTGTTCCATTCAACGCTACCGAGGACCAGCTTGCCGGCGACTCGGAGGAGGCTCAGACAACAGTGCACAATGTCAACCAGCCGCCGGAGTTGTCGCCGCTCTCAAACGTCACTGTCGACGAACTCGCCACCGTTTCATTTGCTGTGGCCGCGACCGACAGCGACGGCCCCCCACCGCTATTGACCAGCTCCGCCCTTCCGGGCAGCGCCACCTTCGATGATCTCGACGGAGACGGCATCTACACTTTTGAGTGGATCACCACCTACGATGATTCCGGCTCCTACGATGTCACCTTTTACGCCACCGACGCCGACTTCCCAGCCGATGTCGACTCGGCCGAGGTAATCATCACGGTGAATGACGTCAACCGAACACCGTGGCTGCTAGCCCTGCCAAACCAACCGGATTCGGTCATGGAGCTTGACACAGTGCATTTTTCGATCCTGGCCTGGGACGATGACGGTTCTATCCCCTATATCACGCTCGAAGTCAACGGCACCGGCGGCATGCTGCCCAACATGGAATTCGATCTAACCTGGGACGGTACGTTCCAAAACGGTCTGCTGACCTTTATCCCCGACTACAGTCAGGGTGACGACAGGCCGACCTTTGTGTGGATGAGATTCTATGTATTCGATGAGTTTGATGTTAACCTTACGGACACCTCGGGAACTCAGACGATTAGGGTATATAACCGCAACCAGCCACCTGTGATAGACCCTGTGGCACCCCAGACGATTGCAGCCGGTCAGTTGTTTCATTTTGCCATATCGGCGACCGATCCTGACAATGATTCTTTATCCCTTACCCTGGATAACATGACCGCGGAGGCTGTCTTTGTGGACAGGGGTTGCGGCGCTGGTAGTTTTGAGTGGGTTCCGAATCCAAGCGACACCGGTCTGCATACTCCTTGGTTCCTTGCCTCTGACGGCATTATGGTAGATACCATGGTTGTTGAGATCACGGTTCAGTACAATGGCTGCTGTATCGGAATCCGCGGTAACGTCGACGACGATGGTGGCGATACTATCGACATTTCTGACTTGGTCTACCTGGTGGACTTTATGTTCATCGGTGGACCGGCGCCGCCTTGTTTTGTGGAGACCGATATGAACGCCAGTGGTATGCACGATATTTCTGATCTTGTGTACCTGGTTGATTTCATGTTCAGTGGAGGTCCAACTCCGGTGGCTTGTCCGTAGGGGTCGGCAAAACCGAAAACTGGATTCTGGCCTTCGCCAGAATGACAGATAGATGTGCTCGTGCTTCGACTGCGCTCAGCATGACATGATTCTGTGGGCGGCAGACGTCCTCGTCTGCCCCTGGTTTGTGCCCGTGTGATCTTCAGATCGCGCGGGAGGGCACTACGGCAAAATGGGTTCGTTTGTGCCCTTTTCAAGTTTGCATAATAGGACTTGTAGCGATTCTGAGCGTTTTTCCATTCGACGCGCACCTCTATCAATTCTATTCTTATCAATATCTGTGTTCATTGGATAGGTCCTTTTACCAACCAGTGTGCACAGGTATCTTGGTGGGTGTTGGTAGGGTATTTGTGGGGGGTTGCCGGGGTTTCTGGTTGTCATTGTGGATCGTTTGAGTTACATTGTGCAAAGTCAGGGTCCCTGTTGTTCGACCTTGAGATCTGGAGGCGAATCTAGGACACTTGGCTGGAACAATAGAAGTGTCTTAGCCCAGTAAATATCAAAGGAACGATTACGGACAGTTGGTGGGACTTAGGTGAACACAGTGGTTTTCGTGGCGGCAAGTTGGCTTTGTACCAAATCACCTGCCCACTTTCCATGGAAAGAAACAACTTCAAACTGGCATTTCACGCGGAGAAGAAGAAAGCCAATTCACAGAAGAAACTGAACTTTGACACCCTAGAGTGTGGCAATTGTACCGCATATGTTCTGGTATTCTGGTCTGCCAGCGAGACTGCCTTTGACGGAGTTCACGATTATCGGGTTCTGCCTTGGCCACTCAAATATGAGAAGTATCCTGAACACTGGCCAGATGAGGTCGGACGATTCTGGCTCCAGGCCAAGAGGAGTATTGGCGATGAGAATTGGGACGCTGCCGCTGTTATGGCAAGAAGCGCGCTGCAAATCGTATTGAGGGGTCACGGAGCTAGCGGAGCTAACCTTAAGCAAGAGATTGAAGATTTAGCCAACAAGGGGGCCTTGCCACCGATTATGAAGGACTGGTCCGAACACGTACGAGACCTCGGTAATGAGTCCGCTCATCCGAAACCAGACGGTCCGCTCACGAGTCCTCAGGATGCCAAAGACATTGTGAGTTTTCTAGATTACCTTCTTGAGTACTTGTATACGTTGCCTCATCGTATAAAAATGTACAGAGAGCGGTCGGGTCATGAAGTTAACAAAGAGCCACGATGACCAAGTGGGCTTAATCCAGTAGTGTGTCCGCACAGGGGTCTTGTCGAAATCCGCCTCAGGCGATCCTCTCGGACGAGGGGTCTCACATGGTGGGGACCGATGTCAAAAAAGTCACATTTTGATTGCACTTTACCGATATGATAGTATAATGAGTGTATCTATTACCCCATCCGCTTCGGCGGTGGGTGCGGGGTCGACCCGAAAGGGCGACCCCTGTGTTTTTGTATGACAAGTCAGCAAGTCATTGTATACATAGACGGGTTTAACCTGTATTACGGTGCGGTCAAAGGAACGCCGTTTCGCTGGCTTAATGTCGATGCGCTTTGCAGGCAGCTCTTAAGACCCACTGACAAACTGAATGCGATCAAGTACTATACTGCTCTGGTTAGTGCTCGGCCAAATGATCCGCAGGCACCAAACAGACAGCAGATGTATCTGAGGGCTCTTGAGACAATCCCTCATCTCTCGATATACTACGGTCACTTCCTCTCACATGCGGTGCGAATGAGGACTGTTTCGAGCTTACAACCGGGACAGACAGCGCAGTATATCGAGGTGATGAAGACTGAAGAAAAGGGCTCGGACGTCAACCTAGCCACACACTTGATTCATGACGCTCATCTAAACAGATTTACTCTGGCTATCGTAATATCCAACGATTCTGACCTGATTGAACCGATTCGGATTATCCGCTAGGAGCTGGGAAAACAGGTCGGTGTTTTTAATCCACAGAAACAAAGAAACCCCAGTGTAGAACTCATGAGGAACGCTGATTTTGTTAAGAACATTCGGACGGGAGTTTTGCGACTCTGCCAATTTCCCGAAGTACTAACTGACTCGGTAGGTTCGTTCCATAAGCCGTCGGCTTGGTAATCCAACGCCGTAAGACGCTGCCCCGCAATCACTTAACATTTATCTTGCGCTGAGAAATCCTGGAACTAAATTGTAGTTGTCGGGTACTAAGAGATAAGAACCGATCAAAGAAGGTATAGATGGCAAAGAAAACCGAAAAAGAAATCGACTTTGAACTGATCAGAGCAATCCAGAACGGCGATATGGTAGCCTTCAACGGTATGGTCGAGCGGTACAAAGACCGCTTGATGAATGTCATCGGGCGCATGCTGTCATCAACTGAAGAAGCCGAAGATATCGTTCAGGAAACCTTTATCAGAGTCTATCAGCACCGTCAATCGTTCAATTTCCAGCACTGTTTCTCAACCTGGATTTATACGATTGCGCTGAACTTAGCCCGCAACGAACTGCGCAAACGCAAGAAATTCAAGTTCCTGGACATTTTCGACATGCAAGGCTCCGAAGCCGAATTTGCCGTCGATCCGGAACTGCCCAGTCGATTGCCACAGGTTTTGGAAGCAGCCGTAAAAGCGCTACCGGAAAAGTACCGGACAGCTTTCCTGCTCAGAGATGTTCAGGAAATGTCTTATGAAGAAGTGGCCAAGATTCTTGGTGTCCCCCTGGGCACCGTTAAGTCGCGGGTCAACCGGGCTCGCATGATACTCAGAGAAAAACTTCAACCCAGAATGGAGGAATACAATGCGTTGTCGAAAGGTACGCTCCTTCCTGTCAGCTTATTGTCGTGACGAACTGGAAGGTCGTCAGCGGCGTCAGGTGAGCGATCATCTTTTGGCTTGCCGCAGTTGTCGCACTCAGGAAACGTTTTATAGTAGCCTGAGCACGGCGTCGACTGAGATATCCTCCCTGAAAGTCTCGAACGATTTCAACCAGAAGCTTTTGCAGCGGGTAGCCAAGGAACGGTTCGCCGAGACCCGCACCAAAGCCTTCCTGGCCCGGGAAGCACCGCTGGTTATGTGGCGCAAGGTAGTGCCTGTGGCCGCTACTGCCTGTGTTGCCGTACTTGCCTTTATTGCCACCATGTCTCCGGTTTTTGACTCCGGCACACCCGAGTATGCCAACATCAACAACCAGACCGGTGAAGATTACATGACGGTGCAACCGACAGCCAACCCGAACCTGGCTGTCCAGCTCAAGGATGACTGGTCGCTTGAAAACCAATTGGCCAAGGCGGAGCGGTTTCACCGTATCAGCAATAGTGTGATCCCGGCGTCCGGTTTCACGCAGCCGGGGTACTCAGGCGGGTTGAACAGTCTCACCTCCTCCGGTAAACGTCCGGCTCCGTTTGTGGCCAATTACTTTCGAGTACGTCCGGTGGTGAGGATCTATGTAGTTCCTCAGCCATCGACCGTTAAGGAGGGCTCGCACGCTTACTAACTTGATAAAGTTGTTACCTCTAACCGCCGGACGGACCGTTGTGTGTCTTCTGGCGGTCTTTTTTGCCGGGTCCTCCCATGCCGCCGACAGCTCCCTGGTCTCGCTGGAGAGCAGCCTGAGTGATCTGATCAGAGACATATCTCGTTCAGTAGTGACAGTCGAGAGTTCCCGATCGGTCCCCGGAGATATGCTTGAAGGGGCGGCCGATGAAGCTGTGCACCGCCTGATTTCGTCCGGAACGATAATCGACAGCGCCGGACATATCCTGGTAGCGGCATCGACGGTGGCCGGGTATGATCGGATTTTAGTCAATTTCGAAGATCAACAACTGCCGGCGCGATTGGTAGGTATCGACTACCACACCGGGCTGGCCCTATTGTCCCTGGATAGGCCGATAGGAGAACCGTCGAGGTTCACCGACCGTCATACCTGTGTCGGCCAAATGGTCGTGGCCGTCGGCAACGCCTATGGTTTGCACGCCTGCGCTACGCTCGGCTTCTGCGCCGGTTCGCGACCTGACGGTTCTATGCAATTCTCGGCGGCAATAACACCCGGCACGGTCGGAGGTGGCGTGTTTGATTTGAGAGGACGTCTGCTGGGTGTGGTGATCGGCGGATTCGGTCAGGGAAGGCTCTCCGAAACCGGGCTGGCTGTCCCGGCTCACCAACTTCCCTCCACCGTCTACGAACTTCTCACCGGCGGCGATCGACGGGCCGGCTATATCGGTATCACCACAGCTGATATCGAGATTTCACCGGGGATCGCTTTGTCGGCACCCTACCAACTGGCCTCATCCGGGGCTCATCGGCAAGTGATCGTAGACAGAGGCACAATCGTCACGCAAGTAGTGGGGAAGTCACCGGCCGCCGCTTCGGGCTTGCGCAAAGGGGACCTGTTGTTCTCTATCGACAAAACGCCGATCAACTCTGCTTTTGAACTCATGGATCGGGTTAGGCTCTGTCCGCCGGGCGGTGCTATCGAACTGGGTTTCATCCGGCATCAGCGGGCTTACTATGTCAAGTTGAACGTCGGACAACGCGAACTGGCGACAGTGGGGGATTTCGCCGTTGGCCGTCAGGTCGACGCTACCAATGGACTGAGCCGAGAAGAACTCTACCGTGAAGTTCAACGCTTGAAACGTTCCATGATGCTGCTTGAAAAGCAGTTGGAGCGCCTCGGACCGTAATTCAATATTGCCATACGACTCTCCCTTGACTAACTTACAAGGGATGAATAATACCGTTTATCCGGAGAAGTTTCTTAGCTGGGCAGCTTCGTTTCGTACCGGGGAGGATGCTGTCTCAAGATCGCTGGCCGGATACGCCGCAGCCATCGCCTTGGCCGATGAGCCGTGCCTTGATAGGGCCGTGCGGTTGGGCCGGGATCACTCGGTCGGCCACAGTGGATTCTATGAGATTGTTTTGCAGTCGTACCTCTTTCTCGGTTTCCCCCGAATGCTGCTGGCTGCCGAACACCTGGCCGGCTGCTTTTCAGACGTTTGCATGCCCCCGCAAACCAAAGCGGTGACTACAGACGAGTCCCACCGCTGGTACCAAAACGGCATGGCCCTATGTGAGCGTGTCTATGGCGACTCCTTTGAACCACTACGAGAGCATGTCGAATCGGTAGCTCCTGAGGTCTTCCGCTGGATGATAGTAGAGGGCTACGGCAAGGTGCTCTCCCGCCCCGGCCTGACCGCTGTGGATCGTGAACTGGCCGTGGTAGCCAGTTTGCTTATCGACAACAGGCCGCGTCAACTGCACTCACACCTGAAAGGGGCATCAAATGTGGGAGCCGATACCGATCTGATTCGTAGAATTATTGAAGACCACAAAGAGACCGCCCCGACCGGATACCGGACAGCGGTATCAATGCTGGACAGGATTAACGGCTCATGCTGAAACGCCTCGCACAGATTTCCGTCATCCTCCTTGCCCTGGGCATTGTCTGCGTGGCTGGTATTCTGATCTATCTATTTGCATTGGACGGCCTGGAATCTATTATCAATAGTCGTTTGTCGGCGATGGTGGATGACAGGTATCACCTGGAGGCTCGTGTCGGCGAGGTATCCGGGGACATCTGGAGCGGGATCGTTCTTGATAATGTCGAAGTCCGATATGTCGATTCGCTCCGTAGCTACTTGATGGCCGACATTCCCCGCGTCACCACCGGATATGCAATATCCAACCTATGGAATCGCAATTTTCTCCTGAAATACTTGTTTGTCGATTCAGCCAGGGTCACATTGGTTCGCGACAGCCTGGGCGACTGGCTGCTCCCCCAGGTGCCGGTGTCATCGGACTCCAGTCAGGTTTCATCGCCGGATTTCGCTGTGGAGATGTTGAGTCTGAACGATGCATCGCTGAGGATTATAGATAAGAACGATACTCTTGAGGTCGAACGGATCAATCTGGTGCTGGAGTTGAAGTCCTCGGGTGGCACTTACGGCGTCAAGGTCAATCAGTTTGAGTTCGGATCGGATGACTCGCTGTTACATCTCGATGCCTTCAGCGGCAAGTTGACATACGGTGGCGGGCAACTCATGTTCGAGAACCTGCTGCTGCAATCCGATAAGACCCATCTGAAACTCAACGGTAATCTCACCACCGCCGATCCTATCTCAGCCTTGATCGATTTCGACATCAACAATGCCGATCTGGAGAAGTTATCTTCGTTCACCAAACGACGCCTGAAGGGTGTTCTTGATCTCAACGGACAGGTGCGACTGAAGAACGGCGGTGTCAGCGGAAGTGTCAATCTCGGCGGAGAACTCAGACCGGCCTCGTTTGAGAATCTCCATGCCGACTTTCGCTATCGGGACAAGCGACTGTACTTCGACAGCCTCTATGGGACCATACTTGGAACATGCAGCGTGGACGGCTCAGGCGAGATCGATTTTTCGGTCAGCCCGCAGCAATATCGTCTGACAGCCGACATCCGGGACTTCAACCTCAAAGAACTGGTTAAGAACGCCTACCTTTCGTCATTGAACGGTCGGATCGATTTACGGGGCGAATCGTTTCGCAAAGAAGAACTCATTCTCCGGATAGAGACCGAACTGTTTGATTCGGAATTTCACGAGTACCATTTCCACCGGGCCGACGGAGAACTGGTTGTCACACGAGACTCGCTTGTATTTGGACAGGGATTTCAGTTCGACTACTTTGAAAACAGACTGGAACTGGCCGGACGGGTGGAGTACAAAGATAGTATCGACCTGAAGGTTGAAGCCGACCTACCCAATCTCGAACGGTATCAGGGCAAGCTATTCATCGCCCGGCCAGCCGGACGGGCGCAGGCAAAAGCAACCTTGCGCGGCCGGACCGCCGATCCTGATTTGCAGGGCAGCTTCGAATCCGATTCCCTGTGGCTGTACGGTTTTTTCAGTCGTGACTTTCTGGCCGATTTCGATATTGGAGAATTCCTGCACGGTCGCGACGGCTTTGTCGAAGTTCATAGTTACGACGGCGAGTCCTACAGCTTGCCTTACGATACATGCTACGGCCATCTAAGCCTGGATTCTCAGCAAGTGGAGCTTGATAGCGTTTACCTTCACAACAGTTATTCTTCGATCACCACCGGTGGGCATCTTGACTATGGTGACTATCCGATGAGACTCGACCTGGATACGTTGTCCCTTCAAGTGTTCGAAGTGGCCTACCACAACCGGCTGGCTCTGCAGATTGGAATCGATTCAACCGGTTTTGAGTTTCGCCAAACGGCCATCGCCGACAGCGGTTCGGTAATAGCCGTTCGTGGGTACGCCGGTTATGATGAGTCACTGCAACTGACAGTGTTCGCCGAGGAGGTCCCAGCCGGTCCCTGGATAAGCCTGTTCGATGAAGAACTGCCCTTCGAGGGACGCCTGTCGTGCGAAGTGGAGGTCGGCGGGAATCTCAATCGACCACAGTTGGACCTCCGGGCCACCATGGATTCACTCATTTATCGCCAACTGGTCCTGGGCGATCTGGCCGTGGACGCACAGTACCGAAACGGCCGGCTGGACATCGACAGTATAACGATTCTATCCAACCCCGGCAGGTACCGGGCCGATGGATATCTGCACATGAATCTCGCCTTTACATCAGAAGCGACAGAACGCTTCCCGGACCGACCGATGGATATACATTTCACGGCCACCGACAGTCGGTTCGATCTGGTAAGCCTGATGCTGCCCTCGGTGGAGCAACTCGACGGCGACTTTGCGGCCGACTTCAGTTTGTCCGGAACGCCCGATGCGCCCAATCTGGAGGGTGAAGCATTCCTTACCGCAGCCAGTCTGAAGTATTTTGATCTTGAAGACACTCTGTATACGGATTCTGCAGGTGTCACCATGCATAACGATGTAATCGCGATTGAGTTGATTGAGGCTCATGGGCCTGATGATGATCAACCGGTCTTTCTCAACGGCGAGATACAGGTCAAGTCGCTGGACAACCTGTATTACGATGTTGATGTGTCCATCCCCAAACCGTTCCCGCTCTCCTACGAACTGGACGACATAACCGGCAAGGCCAAAGCGCTGTTACATGTCGGTGGCGATAGTCCGCCCAGGGTGACCGGGAATGTGGAGTTGGTATCTATGAAGTACCTGGTCAATTTTGCCGAGGAGAGCGAAGGTTCACCTATCATGGCGGCGCTGGCCATGGAAAACAGTTGGGACCTGGATTTGAACATCGACATTCCTTCCAATTACTGGATCAAGAACGAGGACATCGATGCCGAGCTGTCCGGCCAGCTCAATCTGGTTCGTGACAACGGTGTTTATCGGTTCATTGGGGAAATGGAGTTTGTACGCGGCAGCGGTTTCCTCTTTGACAAAAAACTCCATATTGATCAAGGTAGTAAGGTCATTTTCGAAGGCAACGAAGAACTCAATCCACAACTGGATATCGTCGGTCGAACGCGAATCATGGGTGAAAGCCAATCCCCCATCGACGGCGAGGAAGCGACGCGTGAGGAAATCGAACTGTGCGTTCAGGTCATCGGGACACTGGACACGCCGGAGATCAATCCGTGTGCCGAATCCCAACTCACGCGCGAGGAGATTATCCCTCTGTTAGTCGCCAACTACTACACTTCTGATTCGGTGACGGCAACGGGCAGGCTGGAGCAAAGTATTTCGGGGCTGGTCGGCACCGAGATTTCAAAGATCGGTAGCCGCAGCCTGAACAGGCTGGGTGTGGAAACTTTTGTGATCGATCCATACTACCAAGGCCAGTTCGATCCCTTGAAAGCGCGCGTAACAGTCGGCTTCTACACTGCACGAAATCTGTACGTCTACGGCAGTTCGGCGCTGTCATTTGAGTCTTTGCAGGAAGTCGGGTTCGATTATCGTTTTAACAAGAACATGCTTCTTGAAGGTCGTTCCGATGAAGACTTGCTCTATCGTCTGGCTCTCAAACTTCATTGGGAATTCTGATGATGAGAAAGCTGGTACTGTTCTTCATACTGGCCGCATCCTCCGCACTTGCCCAGTCGGACACCAGGGACGAGAGGCTATGGCTGCGTTGGATGCGTGACAAACCTGCCATCAGCGCGATCACGGTCGAAGGCAACCAGTACTTTTCAGATAGTGAAATCAAGAAACGCATGTACTCGCGCACCCGTTCCCTGTGGGGCACATTAAAGGGGGACCGCCGGACTCGTCTTCAACGCGAATCAATCGGTCGCGACACGCTGGAGATAAAGTACCTGTACTTTACCAATGGATACTTAGGCGTCCAGGTGGAAGAATCTGTCGACAGAGACCCGGTGGACTCATCCGCACATCTCAAAGTCGGAATATCCGAAGGCCGTCGCTGCTTCTATGGTGTCAAGTCGTTTTCCGGCGAGTACGACCGGGACCTGCATGTCGGTCTTTATAAGATCGGTGAACGTCTCAAGCCGGGGAAACCGATAAACCTGTTTGAACTGCGCCGAGCAGCCTTTGACATGAAGACGATCTTCGCCAACAACGGCTACCCCTACGCCAAGGTCGACTTTGTGCTGGATTCCAGTTCATCGGACGGCTCCTATCCGGTGCTCTTTCAGATTGACGGTGACGAGTTGGTTACGTTCGGCGCCGTGACACCGGTCGGCACTAAACGATATCCGGCCTACACGGTCAGGAGAGAGTCGCGGATTAAACCCGGCGCTCTTTACCGCCGTCGGGATATTATCGATACGCGCATCCGGCTGTTGGAGGCAGGATACTTCAGCACTGCATCGATCGTGATGAGCGAAAACTCTACGGACAGTCTCAAACCGGAGATGGAACTGCGTGTCCGCGAACGTAAACCGATGTTCTTCACCTTCAAGACCGGCGCCGGGCAGTCGCACATACGTGATATCGAATGGGATGTGTCATCGACCTTTGGCGGCCGAAACCTGTTTGGATCGCGTCATTACGATTTGTCGGCCGGGCTGAAGTTCGGCGTCGATAACGGCGTCAACCTGCTTGAACATGTATACCGTGTTCGCCTCACCGAACCCTGGCTTCTGGGCACGCGCATGCCGCTGACCCTTTCAGCCGTTTGGGAACCAGGCGTGAAAGACCCGGAGCAAAACTACCGGATAGAGTCCTGGTCGCTGGCTATGTCTTCGATCAAGAAATTCACGAGAGAGACGCGGGCCTCGGCCGGAATCGAGTATGAGTCGGTAAGGATTTTTGGAGTTCCGGACAATGAAGTACAGTTCTTGAAAGATGAACAGGGAATCGTGGTTCGTCGCAACATCTATCTGGCTCTTCGTCGGGACAGTCGTGATCACATCTTCATCCCGCGCCGAGGATCCCTCACCGATGTGCGAGCGGAGTTCTATGGCGGCTTTCTGGGCGGCGATAACCATTTCACCAAGCTCGAGGCCAGTTGGTCCAGTTTCCAGGTGGTCTGGCCGGGATGGATCTCAGCCACTCGGATCAAGTCAGGCTGGACGCAGCAGTTCAGTCCGTCAAAGGAAGTGCCGATCATAGATCGATTCTATCTCGGCGGCGCCAACAGTATTCGCGGTTTCAAAGTCAACTCGCTGGGACCAACGCTTGCAGACGGCACTTTAGAGAAAGCTAATTTCATCGCCCTGTTCAACCAGGAGTTTCGCTGGCATACTTTCCAACTCTTCCAATTCATCCCCGGTCTGAAAGGGTGGCTTGGCGCCTGGCCTTTGTGGCAGTCGATCTTTTTCGACATGGGCAACGGCTATCGCAAACCAGAGGAGATTTCCTGGCGGAGCCTCGCCTACAGCTACGGCACTGGCATTCAGATCGTCTCGCCGGCCGGACCGATCAGGGTCGACTATGCACGACGGATCAAGACTCGGACGATAGATTTTGACTATCGTTGGCATTTTAGTATATTGTATGCTTTCTAGCGAAGGTGGCCAAGGCGCCTTCATGGGCCAATGAAAACAACTCTTTTACTGTTCACAACGTAACAGTTGAAGATGAAATTAGTCTGAGAGAACATGGAACCAATATATCTCGATCACAACGCCACGACGCCGGTGGACCAGGCCGTAGTAGAGGCCATGCTGCCATTCCTGAACGAAGATTTCGGCAACGCCAGTTCCGCTCACTCGTTTGGTCGTGAC
Source organism: Candidatus Zixiibacteriota bacterium (assembly GCA_029860345.1). Taxonomy (NCBI): domain Bacteria; kingdom Pseudomonadati; phylum Candidatus Zixiibacteriota; species Candidatus Zixiibacteriota bacterium. The sequence goes on from JAOUBJ010000011.1 coordinate 121,370, forward strand.
GCCAAGGTTGCCCTGGAACAAGCCAGGGAGATGATCGCCGGGATTATCAACTGTCAACCGAACGAATTGTACTTCACCTCAGGCGGTACCGAATCCGACAACATCGCCGTGCTTGGAACGGCCTATCAGTATCCAAAAAGGAAGCATGTCGTTGTGGGGTCCACCGAGCACCATGCCGTGTTTGAGCCGGCCGAATACCTGCACCATCACGACGGCTACGATCTGGATTTCCTGCCGGTCGATGTCGAAGGCTTTGCCTCGGCGGAGCAACTAAGCGAATTAGTAAGGGACAACACGGCCATCGTATCGGTGATGCATGCCAACAACGAAACCGGCGCCATACAAGAGTTGTCCACGCTAACCGAAGTGACTCGGGCGCGCGATATACTGTTTCACACCGATGCAGTGCAGTCTATCGGCAAGATCGTGGTTGACGTCAAAACGCTCGGCGTGGATCTGATGTCCCTGACCGGGCACAAGATTTATGGACCCAAGGGGACGGGGGCTTTGTTCGTGCGGCAGGGTGTCAAGATTGCTCCTTTGTTCTACGGCGGCGCTCACGAGAAAAAACGGCGACCCGGCACCGAGAACGTCGCCGGCGCGGTCGGGCTGGCCAGGGCGCTCGAAGTAGCCGAGAAACAGCGTGAAGATGATTTCATACGGCTGTCCAAACTGGCCGATGAGTTTATCGACCGGGTGACTGAGACTATTCCCAATAGTTTTGTCAACAGCCCGCGCAAACGTCGCATTCCACAGACGGTCAACATGTCTTTCCCCGGCGCTGAGGGAGAGTCGATCATACTCAGTCTTGACCTGAAAGGGATCGCGGCCTCGTCCGGCTCGGCCTGTACTTCCGGCGCCACCGAACCTTCGCATGTACTGACGGCGATGGGCATACCGCTTGAGCGTGGACAGGCGGCCGTTCGTTTTTCACTCGGCCGCGCCACCACCGCTCGGCACCTGGATTATGTCGTCGAGGTGCTTCCCCCGATCATTGAACGGCTGCGCGCCATGTCGCCCACCTACCGACAAACTCAGGCTTAGTATGCCATTGGCCGACGCTACAAATCCGGGCCGCGCTGCGGCCCTTTCTTTTGATGGACATTATGGCTGAATCGGTTCTGGTTGCCATGTCCGGCGGCGTTGACTCGTCGGTGGCCGCGCTCTTGTTGAAAGAGCGGGGGTACGACGTGGTCGGGGCGCACATGAAACTGTGGGACTACACAGAAGTGGGCGCCGACATGTTCCGCGACGGGCGCTGTTGTTCGCTGGATGCGGTTAATGACTGTCGTGCGATTTGTGATGCCATCGACGCACCTTTCTACGTACTGAATCTCTCGCGGCAGTTTCGCGAAGTGGTTATCGATAACTTCGTCGACGAGTACAAAGCGGGCCGCACACCCAACCCATGTGTGCGCTGCAACACGAATGTGAAGTGGGAACCGTTTCTTCAGAAGGCGAAGGAACTTGGTTGCGACTATATCGCCACCGGACATTACGCCCAAATCGAAAGCGATGGTGAACAGTTACTGCTTCGTAAAGGTGTCGATGCCTCACGCGACCAATCCTATTTTCTCTGGGGTCTGCAACAAGACGCGCTGGCTATGACCCTGATGCCGCTTGGCGGTATGCACAAGTCGGAAGTGCGGGAGGTCGCGCGCCGCCATGGTTTGAAGACGGCCGAAAAGGCCGAGTCGCGCGAGATTTGTTTCGTGGCCGATGACGACTATCATCGTTTCCTGCGTGACTGGGACGACAAGCAGAAGATACCTGCCGCACCGGGCGATATTGTCGATCAACAAGGCGCGGTTCTCGGACAACATGAGGGAACGGCGTACTACACTATCGGTCAACGGCGTGGGCTGGGTCTTTCGCATCCGACGCCGTTGTACGTGCTCGATATCGACGCCGACAACAATCGGGTGATTGTCGGCGACGATTCAGCCCTCTTGACGTCTGAGATGACGGTCGAGAGTGTTAACTGGATAGGGAGGATACCATTGGAAGAACCCACAGCAAGCTGTGGGCCACCCGGGCCGTCGAGATTGCCGCGTCGTCCCGCGCAAAGCGGGACTCCTCGCAATGACAACACACCGGATGATGCTTCGAGTCTCCCCGAGCGGAGTCGAGGGGCGACTAACGACGACACCCTCAACGTCTACGTCAAAATCCGCTACCAACATCCAGCCGCCGAGGCGCAACTTGTCTCCTTGACGGACAACACCGTCCGTGTTACCTTCGATACCAAACAACGCGCCGTCACACCCGGCCAGTCGGCTGTATTCTACGACGACGACGTCCTTTTGGGCGGCGGGTTGATTAGGTAAGAGGAGAAGTATGAGCCGTTCACTATTGGGGCTATGCGTGGTCGTCTGCACCACGTTCGCTGTATCGACTGCTGGTTGGGGGGTGGACATCCCGTTTGAGTTTTTCTACGGTCGCTGGGCAACCGGCCATCAACCAAGTGGTCAGCTTGAGCTACACAAGGGTGACGGTCCCAAACGCATGGCCGGGTATCGGTATTCATCGGAGAAATGGCGAGCTGGATTGTCTCAGATGCGCGGTAAGGTCTTCTATTATAACAAGGACAGTTATCTGCAATGGCCGGTGCCGTCGTTTTATCTCAGGCCGGCCGGCAACTGGCAGATCGGGTTGGATTCGTTGAAGATAGAAGAAACAATACGCGGGTCCAGGCTGACATCCGAAGATGACGGCGTCATTAACGGATTGAAGCGCAGCACCGACTTCGGACTCTCGGCAAGCTGGCTGAACAGCGGATCAGTTCGGATTCACGACCGGCATGCCGCCTTCAGCTATTTTCACCGACCGCTGGTAGGTCGGGGTAATCTGCGGGTCGACGCCTCGATCTGGTTCCGGGAGCAATTGGCGTTCTTCAGTAGCCAATCCAGAAGCCGACGTACCCGGATGAGCTCACGGCGGGAGGTGCAACGCTGGTGGACGGCCTCGGCCTCCGTAGACTGGGGCCTCAATGACTATGTGGAGGTCTCGGCGATGTTTTACGACCGTTTTTTCTACTGGTCCGACCTCGGGGACTGGTTCAGCAGCCATCCTGGGGACGCATGGTATCAGAGTCATAGCAAAGCGTATCGAAGCGATGAGAGACCCCACTACGAACTGGCCGCAACGGTAATAGGCTGGGCGCCGGTGTATGTAGTCGCGGGGTTCGGTCAGCGGTTTCGTCAACGCGACTACCAGTCACTTACCGCCCTTTTCATAGCACCCGACAGCACGGAGATTCGCGAGTTGGACTACTCCACGGACCTGTCCGAAGAGATGTCACACCTGCGACTGGCCGGTCGGTATCTCAACACGGGGAGTTTCCAGCCGGAGGTGTTGCTGGACGACTACTCAGGCTTTTATCACCGCATGCTGTTTCATGGCCAGACCGACCTGAGTTTCGACCTCGACTATCGACGATACGGATCACCCGGAGACCTCGCGACCACCGAGATCGATTTCAGGGTCGCCGGACGGTTCGGGCTGTGGAATTACATGGAGGTCGGCGTTGATGGCAGGCACCGGGGGCTAGAGGTTCACGCCCATCGTGGGTCTAATCGAGTGTCAGCCTCTGGCGGAATCACGGTAGCCGCTCGTTCCTATCGTTACCAACCCGGTCAGGGACCCGGCTGGGATCGTGACGGCGCCGAGGATATCGCCTTCGGCCCCCTGCCCCCGTTCGGCCACTTGTATTTTATGGCCGATTACAGGTCGCCGACATGGTATCGGTCATCGCGGGACAAAATCGGGTTTCTCTCGCTGAAAGGCCTCCGCTCCGACCGTCGAAAGATGTTGACTATGTCACTGACGACTGGTCTGGGCAGGGGAGTAGTGATCACTGTCGAGGAAATGCAACTAATCGAGGGATCGATGGTGACCTATCGCGATTTCAAAGCCTTGCTTTCGGCGCGAATCAAAACGCACTGGCGGGCGGTGATACGTTACGCTCATATACACACCGACGGAAAGACTCATGATCCGACGGTGCAACTTGAGCTGAGCGCATTGTTGTAGCACTCCTGACCTCACCCATCGACTGCGCTCAAGGTGACAGAGGGTAGCCGTCGCGCGTGGTCGCACAACGGCACTTGAGAAGATGGATTCCCGCCTGCGCGGGAATGACAAAGAAGCGCCGGAGTAACAAAGAAGGTCGGGAATGACAAAGAAGCGCCGGAGTAACAAAGAAGAACAAGTAGGTCGAAACCTGACTTCGCCGGGTGACAGACCGAAGAAGGCGCACCACCCTTCGACTCCGTTCAGGATGATGTCCGCCGGGACTGCCCAAAGTATATACCCAGGCCGACGGCGAAGAGCGATATCGAGACGACCATGTTCCAGGTCGGTTGGTAACCAAAGACTTCGAAGTACATGGCATCTTCATAGTAGCGTACATACTCAATCGCAAAGCGGAACAATGCCTCGATCATAAACAACAAGGCCAGTATCTGTCCTGCGAACTGCTTGCGCTTCATCATGAAATGCAAAAGCAGAAACAACCCCACACCATAGAGCGAACTATAAAGCTGCGAAGGGTGGATGTGTTCGTGAGGAAAGACATAGCTGGGGATGGAACCACCTGGGAACATCACGCCCCACGGCAGATCGGTCGGGGTACCGAAACAACATCCGTTGAGAAAGCAACCGATACGAGTCAACCCCAAACCGATCCCGACAGTCGGTGCGAAGTAGTCCAGCGTGTCAAGGACAGGTATCTTTCGCAATCGGCAGTACAGCACAACGCCCAGCGTGGCCAGCACCACGCCGCCATACATGTTCAATCCGGCGATACCGTAGCTGTCCGATGCGAACGGATTAAAAGTCGAACCCCAATTGCCGGCGAACTCTTCCAGATGCAAGACTATATATGACAGCCGAGCCCCGACAACGCCGCCGATTATCAGGATATAGGCGAGGGTAAGAAACTGCTCGGTCGATTTGCCTTCGCGTGTGGCCATGCGACTGACATACCAAACACCGGCCAGAAATGACAAAGCCAGCGCCAGTCCGTAGGCACGTACCGGGATAGGTCCTATTGAGAAAAGTTCAGGAAACATATATTATGTGTGACTCCTCGTTACCGGATTTAGTTTTTTGCCACCGTTCTGGTGGTCGAGATGGATCGTGGGTTATCATTCATTCGTTGTACGTGTTTTGCGGGTTTCCGCCCCGGCCACCACCAGCACAATCTCACCTTTCACCTTGCGATCGGCAAACTGCCCGGTGAGCTGACTCAGGCTGCCGCGAACGAATTGTTCGAATTTCTTGGATATCTCACGAGCCAGGCAAGCCCGACGATCACCCAACACTTCCAGCATATCGCCCAGGCTCTTACCAACACGGTGCGGTGACTCATAGAAGACCAGGGTGTGCTCAAAGCTGCCGATCTTCTCAAGCCGTTTTTTCCGAGCGGTCGATTTGGGCGGCAGGAAGCCCTCAAAGAAAAACCGATCGGTCGGCAGGCCGGATGCCGTCAGGGCCGGGATGATAGCGGTGGCACCCGGCAACGGTTCGATCTCAATGCCTGAATCGATGGCCGCCCGCACGACTCGGTATGCCGGATCAGAAATCCCCGGTGACCCGCCGTCGGTGATAACGGCCACCGACTCACCTTCAGAAATGCGGTGGGCAATCTGATCGGCCCGTGAACGCTCGTTGAATTCATGGTAAGCGATCAGTCGCTTTTTGATGTCGAGTTTTCTCAAAAGAGCGCCGGAGTGTCGTGTATCCTCGCAGGCGATCAGCTCGACCTGAGACAATACTTCGCGAGCCCGGGCGGTGATGTCGCCCATGTTGCCGATAGGCGTCGGAACCAGGTAGAGTTTACCTTGCTGGTCGGTCATGACGGTACGCTATTCATCCAGTACGACATCGTCCGGGATCGTTTGCTTGCCCAGCGGTGCGATGTCGGGTAGTTTTCTTTTGAAGGCGTTGCGATTCATCAATGATACCACCCGACTGATATCAGTGGCGTGGAATCCTTCCGTTTCCAGATGAGAGATAGATCTTTCATCATCATCAATGAGTCGCTTAAGCAGCCGGTCGATCTTCTCATAGGAGACTCCGATCTCGCCCTCGTCGGTCTGACCGGCCCATAGGTCGGCTGTCGGTGGACGGTCAATCAAAGCCTGCGGCAGACCCAAAGCGTGAGCCACCCGCCGCAGTTCCGTCTTGTACAATTGCCCAACCGGGTTTAGTGAGCAAGCCGAATCACCATGCCAGGTGGTGTAGCCCAGACAAATCTCGGTGCGATTGCCGGTACCCAGGACGAGACGGTCGAGTTCGTGCGCAATGTCGAACAGGATGGCCATGCGTTCGCGCGCCATTTTGTTGCCGGCGCGCAGTCGGTTGCTCTGATCTATAATATCATAGTAGGTGTCGATCATCGGCGAGATGTCCACCCGGCGGTGTTCAATCTTGAGTTGGTCGGCCAGTTGGAGAGCTAACTGGGCCGACTCCGGCGCTGAACTGGTGTAGGGCATCAGCACAGCAAGGACCTGCCGGGCGCCCACAGCTCGCACGGCCAGCGCCGCCGAAACGGCTGAGTCTATCCCCCCGGACAGTCCTACGACGAATCCGTTCATGCCGGTGCGCCCCAGGGTTCCTTTCAGGAAGCGGGAGATTGTCGCAATTGCTTGTTCTATATCCAATTCATGTTTCATTTCAGTATCCGGGCCAATTCGTTTACAATATCAGTTTTGAAAAACGGCGGCAAGCTAAATGTTCCCGTCCTTGACAATCTGGAGGCAAGTCCCCTATATTGCCGCAGGCGATTTGAATATGAAAACAAAGGAAACCGAATCATGAGCGTGAATAAAGCAATCCTGATCGGACGTTTGGGCAAAGACCCGGAACTACGTTACACTCAGAGCGGTCGGGCGGTGGCGAGTTTCTCCGTAGCCACAAACGAACGCTGGAAAGGCCAGGACGGGCAGAAACAGGAGTCGACTACCTGGCACAACATCGTCGCCTGGGGCAAACAAGCTGAGGTGATAAAGGAGTACCTGAGTAAAGGCCGCGAGATTTACATTGAGGGTCGGATTGAAAACCGAAGCTACGACGACAAAGAAGGTAACAAGAAATACATCTCTGAAGTAGTCGTTCAGAATTTTCAGTTTATCGGTGGCCGGGGTGACTCCGGCGGCGGTTCGGATCCGTCCGGTCCGCCCGACTCAGCCCCTCCCCCACCATCAGGTGCGGCCTCCGACGACGACGACCTTCCGTTCTGATCAGATTCTGAACAACGATGTTCAATGGCCTCGCAGTCAACACGATTGCGAGGCTTTTTGTCGGAGTTATCGAAGACAGGTTTTGTCGTTCGGTCGTTGTACTTGCCTGAGTAGCAACATGCAGTTGGCACCGGCGGGAAAACCTCGTCCCCGGGCACGTTTTTCGCCATGCTTCTTACCAATGAACCTATGCCGTACCTGCACTCTTACTTCGGAGCCTCCTGATGTCCGATGACACCACTGTTATCACAACTCGCCGCTATCCCGGCGCTGCCGGTTTCTACCCGACTATCGGATTGATGGCCGGTTCGGCGGTGGCTTTGTCGGCCGCCGTTATAGTTTATTTCAACGACATTTTTGATACCGATGCATTGGCCACTATCGGCAGTTCGTTCGAGCTGGCCCTGGTAACACTGATGCCCTACATGATCTCGGCGGCCGTGGCGGCAATCACGGCTATCGGCATCGTCAATATTGTGCCGCTGATGAGGATTTCGGAATCGATTGAGTCGCTCCAACTAAGGCTGCGCGAAATGGCTGTCGGTAATCTCGCCTCCCGGGTACGGATCGAAGCCAATCTGCCGCAACTGCGTCGGTTGTCGCGAGAACTGAATTACACCAGCGGAGATCTGGGTCGGCGCATTGCCGAGTGGAAGGTGGTCAACAGGCAGCAATGGGAGATACTTCAGGGCGTGCGCACCGCCGGTGAGAATCAGAACCATGAAGCTGTCTTGATGATGGTGGAGCAGATGGAGAGGAACTGGCAGAAGATCGCCGCCATCGAAGAGCAGTTCTCAACTTGATTTATCTAAGTCTGATTTAGTCGTCTGACTTCTTTTCCAGCGAGCGGACGCGCCTAAAGAGTTCCGGCAAACGACTGAGGGAGGCTTCAATGCGTCGCGCCAGTCCAGCTTCCCGCGCCGGACTGCCAAGCACTGTCTGCTTTTCTTCTATCGATCGAGATACGCCCGATTGGGCCGCCACCCGGGCGCCGTCACCGATCTCAATATGACCGACCAAGCCCGCCTGTCCAGCCAGGATGACGCCACTGCCGATTTTGGTCGATCCGGAGATACCTACCTGCGCGACGATAATACTGTGGGCGCCAATCTCGACATTATGAGCGATTTGTACGAGATTGTCGATTTTTGTCCCGCGGCCGATTCGGGTTGGGCCAAGAGCGCCGCGGTCGACTGAACAGTTGGAACCGATTTCAACATCGTCTTCTATCTCGACCGAGCCAACTTGTTTGATTTTCTTCAGTCCGGCAGCAGACTCGGCAAAACCGAAACCGTCGGAACCGACTACCGTTGAAGAGTGAATGATCACGGAATTGCCGATGCGTGTTCCATCCATGATGCACACACCCGGGTAAATCAAACAGTTATCACCGAGCGTAACGTCCCGCCCCACGAAAACCGACGAGACCAATTGTGTTCCCTTGCCGATGATTGCCCCCGCCTTTATATGGCAGAGGGGTCCGATTGCCGCTGTGGAATCCACGCCGGCCGTGTCGTCGACCACGGCGCTGTCGTGGGTGCCCGTCTCCACGTGCGCCTGCGCCGGATACAACAGATCAAGCACCCGGGCAAAGGTGAGGTAGGGTTCCTTGTGTCTGAGGATAGCCGGATGCGAGCTGGGAGTTTCCAAATCCAGCACCACGGCACCGGCTTTGGTGGTATCAAGATGTGCTAAGTATTTCTTGTTGGCTACAAAAGTAATGTCGCCTTCAGCGGCCGACTCAATCGGCGCCGCACCGCTGATGATCAGGTCGGGGTCGCCCGAAAGCGAAGCCTCGGTCAGGCGGGCGATATCCCCAAGGGTCAGTTGAGTACCGTCACTCCAGTTCTTCAAGGCGAGTCAACACCTCATCGGTTACGTCGTAGGTCTCCTTGATGTAGGCGACACTCTGTAGCGTAAGTATCAAGTCATAGTTTCCTTCGATAGCTACCGCTTCGATAGCCGTCTGGATGTTTTCCAGAATCGGTCGCAACAACTCCTGGTTCTTGCGCTCGGCCGTGCCGTTGGGTCCGAACACCTGCCTGGTGTAGGCATCCAGTGCTTCCTTCTTGGCGTTGATAGCCGCTTCCCGTTCGCGCTTCTTGTCATCGGAGAGGATCAGCTTTTGCTTTTCATACTCCTCTTCGATGTCCTGCAACTCCTGCTGTTTGGCCAGCGCTTCATCTTCCCAGGCTTTGGACTCCAGGTTCCAATCATCCTGAGCCCGCTGCCACGCCTTATACTCCTGCTGTATACGGTCCTCTTTGACGTAACCGAGTTTCATGCCCTGCGCCGACACTGTCGGGACGATCATGCACGAAACCGCGACCGCGACTAACAATACTGCGAGTAGATGTAGACTCCTGAACATACTTGTCTCCTATCAATAATAATTTGTTGTCATCGAAATGTGGACCCATACTGGAAGTGGGGCTTCCAGCCTGTCCCCTCTCCGTTAAAGTCATCGAGAGCATAACCGAAGTCGAAACCGAGTGTTCCCAGTCCCGGTACGGTAACCCTGAAGCCGAGACCGGCGCCGCGATAGAGTCCGGTAATCGGTTTAATCTCGCGGCGGTGCAGCCAGCTATTGCCGGCGTCAAAGAAAATCAAGCCATAGATCGACTGCTTGGCGATAGGTATCTGCAATTCCATGTTGGCCACCAGCATGTATTTGCCGCGTACCCGGGTGCGGAAACTGGTGAAACTGGTGTCATCAGGTGGGTCTATGCCCAGCAAGGCATTGGGATCGTTATAGTAGAAAGCGGTATCGGACGATGTAACCAGCGAATCCGGCGTCAGATCGCCACCGTTGTAGCCCCGCACGGTGCCGTCAAAATCTGTTCCGCCCGGGGTGAAACGGTCGGTGATGAGAATATGATCGTCACCGGAGGGCGACGTTACGACGCCATACTCAACCTTGGTGGCCAGCGACAGTCCCCAAAACAGCGGAAAGAATTTGGCCACTTCGATCGAGTGCTTCTGATAGTGCCAGAACCCACCCAAGAGTCCGCCGGTGTTTTCGAAGGTGTACGACAATCTGGAACCTGAAGTGGCAAACTGCGGCAAATCGCGTGAGTCGCGCGTGAGGTTGACGGCAAGACGCGAGGCGGCCCGCCACTCTTCATTATAGGCAGTCACCGAACCGGGATAGGGGCCGTAGAAATCCTGCTTGAGCAAAACATCCTGGGTGTCGCCGCGGTAATAGTATGACGCCTTGTAGGAGTTGCGCGCCTCGAAGGCTTCATCGAAATCGTAGAAGCGGTTTCGCTCCAGCGAGTAGGATGCATACATCCGAAAATAGTTGTCCGGCCAGCGCAGCCGTCTTCCCAAACGCAGCGAACCACCCTGCCTGCCCTCGGTGTAATCGTCGAACCAACGACGGTTGACCATGAAAGCGCTGATGCCGAGCAGGGTGGGTCGGCCGAACATCCAGGGTTCAGTGAACGACATCGAAAAAGAATTACGACGCCGCCCAAACTCAACATTCAAACCTACATTCTGACCATTACCCCGAAAATTGGGGATACCCAGGCCGACATTACCGACCAGTTTATCCTGACTGTTGTACCCGGCGCCGGCCATGACCTCGCCGGTACGCTTCTCGGTCACTTTGAATTCGATATCGACATCGCCGTTGGGCAGGGCCAGAGGGTTAGGAATCACGCCCTCGAAATAGTTCAGGGCCATTACATCACGGATCGACCTGATCAGGTAGGCCTGATTGAAAATCTCACCCGGATAGACCTTGAGTTCGCGACGGATGACCTTTTCCTTGGTCTTGTAGTTGCCCACGATCTTGATCATATTGATATGCGAGGGCAGACCTTCGACGATTTCGTAATTCACGTCGATAATCGAATCCTGGCGAGTTGTGCGGGTGTCGGCCACTCGGGTGTGCAAATGCCCGATCTGGTAATAACCGGTGTAGATTTCTTCAAGCGATTTGTCGTAGTCCTCCCTATTGAATACCTCGCCCTCTTTGTACTTCATCATGCGATTCAAGTAGGGCGTCTTGATGACATCGTTGCCTTCAAAGGCATACCCGCCGAAGTAGTAGCGGGGACCTTCGTACACATCGAGATAGATTGTCATACGGTTTCGGGTAGTATCGATAACGGTGGAATCAGAAATCAGGTATGCATCGATGTACCCTTTCTTGTGGTACTCATCGATGATTTTGACCAGGTCTTCGTCGTATTTGTCTTGCGCGAAATCAGACGATTTGAGAAAACCGCGCTTGCGGTTGCGCATCTTCTTGATGAGCTTCTTGGCTTTGACCCGCTGATTGCCGGTGAGGACCACTTTCTCGACCTTGACTTTGGATTGCTCATCGATCTTGAACTCAAGCGAGGCTTCGGTGGAATCGTCGTTGTACTTCAGTTGGTGCGTGATATCCGCCTGGAAGTAGCCTCTCTCGGCGTAGAGTGCGGCGATCTGGTTCTTTTTGTCGCGGATCAGATAAGGCGAGATGTATCCGCCTATACCGATATCGACCAGTTCTTCCTTGAGGTCTTTCTCTTTGACCTTCTTGTAACCGTCGAACTCGATTCCGGTCAGTTTGGGCAATTCTTCAACGGTGATATAGACCTTCAGCCCGCCGGTGACCGGTTCGGCGTCAACGCGAACATCTGCGAAGATGCCCAGTCCGTAGAGCCGCCGGATTGTCTCGGACACATCGGTCGCGGCTAGCGTCTCCCCTTTCTCCAGTGAAGAAACCCCCATTATCAATGACCGACTGGCGGCGCGGTTGCCTACCACCTCGATATCGACAATTCGATACTCCTGGGCTTCTGCCGATACGGCCAGCGCCGACAGAACCAAAAGCAGAAGCAGAGCTGTCCGTGCTCTCGCTCTCACATTACCTCAATAAAACAGTTTGTCCGGCATCGAACCATCTGTCATTGCGAGGTATCCCGTGCCCCGTGGGATGCCGCGGCAATCTCGGTGGAATCTTGCTCCATGACGAAGAGATTGCTTCGCTGCGCTCACAATGACGTTTAACATCCTCATCCAGTTAGCCGCGCTAATCAGGCCGATGGGCCGACGATCTTGTTAATCTTGATTTCTGAGTAATCCTGGCGATGTCCCTGGGTGAGGCGGTACTTGGTGCGGCGTTTCGCCTTGTACACGACGACCTTCTCACCTTTGCCGTGACCGACCACTTCGGCTTCGATCTTGGCGTTTTCGACGAACGGCTGTCCGACTTGCGAGTTGTCGCCATCGGAGATCAGCATTACTTCCTCGATATCGAACTTGTCGCCTTCACCGGCTTTCATGAGGGGAACCTGAACGGTGACTCCTTCTTCGGCCGTGTATTGAAAGCCGCCAACTTGAAAAACGGCGTACATTTGTATCCTCCAACGTAGAAGTTATTTTCCAGCTTCAATTTAAGCCACGCAAAGTAACAAAAAAGCGTGTCAAGTCAAGGCTAAACTGGCTTGCCTGTTTTTTGCCTTGGCGCCTTGTCCAAAGCCTTAAACTATCGAAGGTTGGCTGGGTTCCATTGAGGAGAGGGGGGTGGTAAACCACTTTTTTGCGCTTCGCGCGTACCTCATGGCGAGCGGAGTCGAAACCTGAAAGCTGCAGGCACTCTCGTCCGCCTTTAGCGACTGTCACCCCGGCGAAGGCCGGGGTCCATCTTCTCTTGTCAGTGGCCTGTGCGTCTCCACTGTTCCCGCTGTGTTCTGTCCTACTCTGCGGGAACTCAGTACCTCTGGCCACCGTTGCGCACAGATTGTCCGACTCCTTGGAAATACTTTGTGTAGATGTTGCATCCACACCTCTGACAAACACGTGGATTCGTCCCCAAGCCTTGACCGCAATCGGCACACCAGTACAGGAGTTTGCGAAAAGCGAAGATAAATAGCGCGATGGCAATCAAGATAAGTAAGACACCTATTAGACACGCCTCGGTGTTATCGGGTTCGAGTTGGCATCCTACGCCAATTAGGAGAACGAGAAGCCCGAGCCCAAACCTTCCACCGCTGAAAGTATACTGCTTCATAGCATCACCTCCTCACTAACATGTTCGTTTCTGGACTAAGGGCGGGTCAGGATGCTCGTTGAGATATCAAAAAAGTAGAACTGCGCTCCGCTCAAAGTTAATCTGGAAAACCAATATATGGCTCCAAGCCTTCTTACGCAACTGGCAAATTCCCTTAGCAGTCCCTGCGACTGCACTCAAGACGACATAATCAAGCCGTGACTCTCGCCCTTCGGGGCAGCAATTTCGACCTACTGGCTTTGAAATCCGGACGAACGTCCGGGCCACCCAAGACAAGAATCCCGCGGCCATAAATGGCTTTCAAGGCGCGGGATGTCGGGACCACAATCCGCCGCGGCGGACTGACCTACGGTGCACGAGATGTCGTCATTGCGAGGAGGCCACGCCATCGGCGGAGACGACGCTGCAATCTCATCCGGTGAATGAACGAAATCGCCTCGCTATCCGCCGACGGCGGGGCTCGCTTGCACTTATGGGAACTGAGGAGGGTGTGAAAATGGATCAATTGTATACTTTTTTGTGCCCGGATTCAAACACCTCTCTTTTTAGATGCGTAAAACACACGAGCGGCAAATCTACAAAGATACCTCAAGCGTTGGACACCATTTGAGCCGGCAATACCTGTCGACGTTGTCGGCGCAATGTGTCCGCTAAGGAAGGGAGTTCGACAGATCGGAGCGTTCAATTGATCCGGTCTGAGTAATTCGACCGGTACAGAGGATCGTACTCTGGCTCTGCCTGACGAGGTGACAAATGCGACCAGGAATAACAATAGGAGGACCAAGCGATGGCAAAAAAGAAAGAAGCAACACCTTATACTGAAGAGCATGAGGTTGAAGGGCATGCTGTTCAAATCAGAAAAGAAGGGGATGTAGAACGGTTGCTGGTAGACGGCATTCCGCGGCGGTTCTTTATGCGAGGCGGTGGCTATGTGCTCTATGATAATGCCTACGCAACGCCCCAGAAAACCTTGCTGGCCGCGGTGAAAGAGCAATTACAGGGGACTACCGACAAAAGTGGATCGAATTAACGGAGGGATCAAATATGTACTGCCGACAGAATTTCATTGATGTTGCAAACGACACTGACAAACTCGACCGATTAGCAGATGCACTGAATGAGCTTTATGATCGAGGTGTAATTGCAGAATTTGCCGATCAACACAATACGTTTTTCAACAATGGCATTCACTGGGTGCCACAGTTTCTTCCATGGCACCGTCATTTCTTACTCAGGCTTGAACAGGAAATGCAGGCCATTGATTCGCGAATCAGTCTGCCTTTCTGGGATTGGACGAGAGCCGATGGCCGTTCACTTGAGGCCGATCCGTGGCTTTCATTCTTCGGCGGGCGTGCGAATTCGGGCGGGCGTTTTGATCACTGGGATCTGGTCCGGACGCAACCGGAACCGACAACAAATACGCTACCAACCGTAGCCGAAATAAAAGAGGAACTGAGAAACAAGGCCAATTTCTTCGAGTATCGCGCCATTGAGTGCCAGAGTCATTTCCCGGGCCATACATGGACTGGCGGGACAATGGCCGGTGGTAGTTCACCAGCCGATCCTCTGTTCTATCTGCATCACTGTAACATCGATCGGCTGTGGGCCGTGTGGCAATTGAACAATCCCGGCGCCGAGCAGTATTCTACAGATCGGCGACCAAGCTGTGATAACACATCCATAGCGGCCGTGGCGCTCGGCGACCCGATGGTTGGAGGGGCTACACCGGAATCGATGCTGGTTCATACCGACCTTGGTTACCGCTATCCTCGTGACCTGGGTTTGGAGGTCGAAGTGGCCGGCGATTCTGACTTCGCGGGGTTCATATCAGGAGACCCCGTTGAGATCACACTTGCTACACCACAGATCATATTCAACGACGTACCGGAAGGTGATACCACCAAACGCGCAGCGCTTTTTCAAATCACTGGGTGTGGATCGCTGTTATTCGAGGTAACCAATGGTCCAACCGGGTCGTTCTCACTTTTTGAACCAGGTCCATACCCTCACCCATCCGGGTCGTTCCCGACCGACGAACTTCGGATTTGGGTGATGTTCACCGGTGGTGCGCCCGACACCATCGACCCGGGTGGAGTCATGTCTGTGGTTGCTCGGGACGATGACGGAAACGTCGTGGGAACTTTCAACGACATTCCCATTCTGGCAAACTCGGTGGCCCGCCCATCCGTTGCGGTGGCGCTGATACTCGATGAATCAGGCAGCATGTTGTCGGACGCGGGCAACAACCGTACACGGATATCCGTACTCAGGGACGCAGCGACTACTTTCGTGGATCAACTGTACGACGACAACGGTCTCACTCTGGTATCTTTTGCCAACAGTAGTGACAAACTGACCGATCTGCAGGTTGCAGGCTCACTTACATCATCGGTTCGCAATGAAGCGCGAGGTGAGATTGCCTCTCATGGCCCACCCAATAATCAGCCGTTAACCTCGATTGGCTCCGGGCTTGAGGAAGCTGCCAACATCTACGGTACATCATCTATCGCATCGGATTTCGATATCAAAGCATCGATAGTGTTCACCGATGGATACAATACAATAGCGCCGGACGTTGACGATGCTGCGGCGTTTATCAACGAACGAGTCTACGCCGTGGGCGTTGCCGACGCCGCCAACGTGAACAACGATACACTGTTCAAACTGGCCGACGACAGTGGTGGTTACACGCTCGTGACCGGTGCCATCGCCCAGGACGATGAGTTCTTGCTGGAGAAATTCTTCATTCAGATTCTGGCCGGAGTGATGAATCGCGACATCGTCAGCGATCCGGGTGGTTGGCTCACGGCCGGGCAGATAGCTCGTGTTCCTTTCCTGGTAACAAAGTCGGACATCGAGTTTGATGCTATCGCCTTGACGAGACACCCGCACTACGTGGTTGTAGGCCTGGAAACACCGGATGGTACTATAATCGATGAATCTAAAGTACCGAGTGGCGCCTACCGGGCGGGAACCAACTCGAACAGTTTCCGGATAGTCCTGCCGCTTGTGAACGAAGGTAAGGGCCACTGGGAAGGTAAGTGGAATCTGCTGCTGGCCCTGCGCTTCAAGCGGCGTGATGACGATGTCAAGCGCCGTCATGCTGGTGCGATCTCATCGACACAATTCGGAGGTACGGCATCGTTGCCTTATGAGGCCTTAGTCCACACCAGGTCGAATCTTCGACTCAGTGTGAACCTGGACCAAAGTGACATCACTCCCGGGTCGACGCTTCTGGTGCGAGCGGTGCTTTCGGAATACGGTCAGCCGCTTGAAACGCACTCCAAGGTAACAGCAACCGTAACGCGACCGGACAGAACCACTCAACAGCTATCTTTAGTCAGGTCAGCGCCCGGCGAATATGACACATCGGTAATCTCGTCGCAATCCGGTGTCTATCGGTTTCACATCAAAGCTAACGGTTTCTCCTCGCGCGGGCAGGCCTTTAGCCGAGAACACTTGCTTACAGCCGTTGTGGGACGTCCATCCGAAAAACCAGCTACGCCGCCACGAGACTACAATGCGGCTATCATTTGTGAATTGATGAAGTGTTTGACAAGCAAGAAGGTGGTCAACGAGCATTTTATACGCAAGCTGGAATCGATAGGCGTTGATTGGTTCCGACTACGAGACTGCATTGAGAAGTATTGCAGGGTCCATGATAAGAGTAGCCTGATTGACATTCTGAAGCGTTGTTCAAAAAAGTAGCGTGAATGGACCAACAGCGAAGTCGGTCCATGAAAGCAGTTCTTTCTTGTAGGTCGGGTCTCTCTTCTCTTGGAGACCTGACAAAGTGTTCTGTGGGCGGTCTGTATTCAGGTAGGTCGAAAACCCTAGCCCGAAGGGTGAGAACCACGGCTTGACCGTGTCGTCCTGAGCGCAGTCGAAGGACGGGTTTCGACATCTGCTGTCGCAAAGACAAAGCCAAAGAGTCACGCCATGCGCGTGATGTCGAAACCGCAGGGGTTTCGACCTACGGTGATGGAAAACTCGTCATTGTGGGGAAACGACGCGGCAATCTCATTGGGTAAGTGATTGAGATCGCCGCGCTCCGTACGGTCGCTGCCGATGACGAAGAAAGAGAAGATGGATTCCCGCCTACGCGGGAATGACAGCGATGTGAGCGGGAATGACACCCCTGAATGGGGATTTCACGCTTCGCGCGTTGGCGACTTCACCCCCTCGACTCCGCTCGGGGTGACAGGGCACTCCGATACTTGTAGTGGCTGAGTGACAAAGGGAGCGCGATTGACGTTCGCAGGTGAAAGAACCACTTCCCTCTCTGCTTCCACAATGCTATCTTGGGGCAGGCAGGAGGTTGTACTCATGAAAAGATCAACAGCAGTAGTGAAGTGCGTCGTCAGTTGCGTCATCGCTATTGTCTCGATAGTTGCGGCGAGCACGTTCGGGAGCGAGGCAGATACTCACATCGGCGGCGAGTGCGATCAATACGTCGACTGGACATACGCTACCGGCGGGTGAGTCTTTGTTGCGCCCGCGGTCGCGGGTGACTTGGTCTATGTCGGATCGTGCGCCGGTGTCTTCTACGCTTTCGATGCGCTTACCGGCGGACTGAGCTGGAGCTTCGATGTGTCGGGCGATGGCGCCTACGAGTTTCACAGCAATCCGCTCATTCTCGACAGCGTGGTATACTTCGGGACCGATGAGGGCAAGAGCAGCAAACAGGGTTCGTTATATGCGTTGAATAGACTAAGCGGTGAGTTGCTCTGGAAACTGAATGTCGAAAACGGTGTCCCCTCAGACCCGGCAATTCTGGACAGTCTGATATATGTAGTCAACTACGCAGGCATCCTGCTCGCCGTCAACCGAGCAACCGGTGTGACCGTCTGGGAGTTCGGCAGGGCACCGGTCGAGGAGGACAACTCGGTTTTGACAGACCTTCTGGGTGAGTCAAAACCAAAGAGGGGTCGGTCCAATCCTATGGTATTGGACAACTCGGTAATCTTCCACGGCAACCCTCAAAAACTCTACGCGGTCGACGGTCAGTCGGGCCAAGAGATTTGGTCGCACAAACTGACAGATAAGATCAGCACTCAACTGATGCTGGTCGACAACCTCGTAGCGTATGGGACGGAATCGAAAAGCATCGTCTTTGTCAACAGTGTCGACGGGACGACCGTGCGCGTATCCACCCAGCCGCTGTCGCCAAGAAGCGCGATGAAACTCCACGATGGTCGGCTGATCTATATGGGCTGTCTGGAAGAGAACGGGTCAAAGCGAGAGGTGGCGTCTATCGATCCTGACAATGGATCGGTTCACTGGACAGCGTCAATGGATGGACTGGGTGAAACGAAAGGGTTTTGGTACAGCCCGCGGATTCATGTCTGGAAGGACAGGGTGATCCTCGGTACGTCCACAGGTTTGCTGGCGGGCTACAGTGTGTCGGATGGCGCGCTTGTTTTCAGTTGCCAGTTTGGTGGGCGTATCCGAGGCATAGGGAGCCACCGGGATATTCTATATGTAGGCACTTACGGCGGTAAGCTGTATGCAATGCGGTTGGAGTAGCAGGACGTCTGGGCTACGATAGTGAAGAAAAGATGGATTCCCGCCTTCGCGGGAATGACAGAGGAGGCGCGGGAATGACAATGGCAAGGCAACAAATCGCTACTTCGCGCTATGCGCCGCGCCCGCCCTTCGACTGCGCTCAGGGTGACGAGCGCCCCGCGAAACCTAGGGACACAGGGAGCGAAGCGCAAAAGACAGGCTTGCCTGTTTTGTGATTGCCGGGCAGAAACTTTTGGATATATTGAGAGGTTGTACGTTTTACAAGGTGGATGAGTCTGACTGATCAAATAAACCAGAAGCCCGAAATGGGTGACAAAACCGACGCGGCCGGCGCGTTTCAGTTGCAGTCGACCTTTGCCCCCAAAGGCGACCAGCCGCAGGCAATCGCCGAACTGATCGATGGTCTGAAAAGGGATCAGAAACACCAAACGCTGCTTGGCGTCACCGGCTCCGGCAAAACATTCACGATTGCCAACGTGATAGCCCAGTGGGGCCGCCCTGCCCTGGTGCTGTCGCACAACAAGACACTGGCCGCGCAGCTTTTCGGTGAGCTTAAAGCCTTCTTCCCTAACAATGCAGTCGAGTTTTTTATCAGTTACTACGACTATTACCAACCGGAAGCATACATCCCAACCACCGACACTTTTATCGAGAAAGACACCTCGGTCAATGAAGATATCGACCGGCTGCGTCTGCGTGCGACAGCATCACTACTGGACCGGGAGGATGTTATAATCGTTGCTTCGGTATCGTGCATCTATGGCCTCGGCTCTCCGGAAGAGTACAAACGCCAGTTTATGATGCTCGAAGTCGGCCGGGAATACGACCGTGATGAAGTTATCCGCAAGCTGATCGAGATACATTATAATCGTAACGATATCGATTTCAGTCGCGGCAATTTCCGTGTGCGCGGCGATACGATCGAACTGATCCCGGCCTACCATGAGAACGCTTACCGTATCGAGTTCTTCGGTGATGACATCGAGAGAATCAGCGAGATCCACCCGCTGACCGGCGAGATTCTGGCTGATCGCAAAAAGCTGGCCGTCTATCCTGCCAAGCACTTTATCACCAGCCGCCCACAGCTTGATGTCGCTATCAAGCTGATCGAAGAGGAACTGGCTGTTCGTCTTGAACAGTTGCGGGCCAACAACTCGCTTTTGGAAGCACAGCGATTGGAGATGCGGACCCGATACGATCTGGAGATGCTCCGAGAGTTGGGATACTGCACGGGAATCGAGAACTACTCGCGGCATCTTACCAACCGCAAAGAAGGTGAACGACCGTTCACACTTATAGACTTTCTGGGCGACGATTTCCTGACCATTATAGATGAGTCGCACCAATCGATTCCACAGGTGCGTGGGATGTTCCACGGTGACCGTAGTCGCAAGGAAGTTCTTGTTTCGCACGGATTCAGGTTGCCATCGGCTCTGGACAACCGGCCCTTGTACTTTGAGGAGTTCGAGAATCTGGTCAATCACAGAATCTATGTCAGCGCCACACCGGCCGACTACGAACTGGAAAAATGCGAAGGAGTTGTGGTCGAACAGGTGATACGACCAACCGGCCTTTTGGACCCAATCGTAACGGTAAAGCCGCTGGCCACGCAGGTGGATGATCTGCTGGAACAGATCAAGCAACGTAAAGCCACCGGCGAACGAGTGCTCGTTACCACTTTGACCAAACGAATGTCTGAGGACTTGACCGATTATCTCAGCAAAGCCGGAGTGCGAGTGAGATACCTGCACTCGGAGGTTGCTTCGATCGATCGTACCGAGATAATTCGGGATCTGCGCTTGAAGGCGTTCGACGTGTTGATCGGCGTGAACCTATTGCGTGAAGGGCTCGATTTGCCGGAGGTATCGCTGGTGGCGATTCTGGATGCCGACAAAGAAGGCTTTCTGCGTTCGGCTCGGGCCTTGATACAAACAGCCGGCCGTGCGGCTCGCAACAAGAACGGCGAGGTGATCTTCTACGCCGACAAGATCACCAACTCCATGCGCAAGGCTATAGATGAAACCGAACGTCGGCGCAAGAAGCAGCTTGGGTACAACCAGGAGCACAACATCCAGCCGGAGACGATTTTCAAGACGCGCGACGAAATCCTCCGGGCAACCCGGTTTGCCGACTCCAAAACAGTGGAAGAAGAGACGGTGGAAAAACCGTCGAATTTTGCCCAAATGGGAACCGAGGATCAGCTTGCGTTCATGATGACGGCGATGAAAAAGGCGGCCGACAACCTGGATTTTGAGACCGCTGTCCTGTTGAGAGATGAGATCACCCGTATAAAAGAAGAAATGAAAAAAAGCGCGGCAAAAAATGAGCCTCGCAGACTTGGTCCGTGAAACATGAAAACTGATTATACAAAATTCGGCCGCCGGGCAGCCAGAAGGCTCGTCCTGACGGCAATTGTGGGGCTGTTGAGTTTACCTGTGTTGACCACCAACTGCCGGGACAAACCAACCGTCGAGGACACCAACGATCATTTGGAACTGATCAGATATATTGAAAGCAACGAAGACGGGCGTTACCTGTTTCGGACCGACAGTGTGATTTTCGATTATCCTTATACCAAACCGGGTCGACCCGGGGTGGTCTTTCGCGACAGCCTGGACTCGGTAGGTCGACGCTACTTTACGGACATTCCAAACTATTGGGAGGTCAAAGATTTTGGAGCGCCGTTTGGAGTTGTGGACGATGCCGAAGTAAAAGTCACGGATGTCTTTTACATTCGCATAGTCGGTGACTCCGCGACAAGTGACTCCACTTCAGTCGCGCTGATTCCTCGCTATCAGCAGCGTGTGCTGCATCGATGGGCCTATTTTTTGAGATTCCGCCAGGACAGTGATGCTTATGCCGGCTGGCTGATGCACGGCTACAATGGCGGTATTCCGCACGAGGAACAATTCATGGAGATCATCAAATCCAACGGTGACAGGTTTCCCGGGGACGGGCGGGATTACAACCACATTCGGTACCTCGTGACCATTACAATAGAACATCGAGGCGATGACGGTGTGCTGGATTCGACCACAGACTCGACTTGGGGCCAACAATCTAATCAGGCCTACGTGTTGGTGTCAGATATAGAGCGGATCGCCAAAGGTGATCGGTTAATTGTCAGGACACTGGATCCCTGGAGCGACTCTCCTTACATGATTGTATCCGCCGAAGATGACATTGGTCCTGTCTACCGCCTTATGCATCGCCCGGAGACAGGTCATTACGTCGACACCATAAGGTCGCCTATGAACTCCGACAGAATCTGGAACACGATCAACTTCTTTGGGTTTCGGCTTCCTGACCGGCCCGGCGGTATTTGGTGCGTCCCGTACCGCGTGCAGTAGGCTAAGGCTATCCGGGGGCGCTCGGTTTCTCTTGTAGTTCGATACCCCTGACCCGAGGGGTCGCCTGGCGACAACTGTCGGAGAAACCGGCACACCGATTTTTGTTGAATATCAGTTAAGGGGCAGGGTACTTACGCAGAAGAAACAAGAGTATCGAGTGTTTTTGAAATTACTAAGGAGGTCACATGTCCAAAACTCAACGCATGTTCTTGCCGCTGGTGTTGATTGCTCTGTTCGCAGTCGGCATGGTAGGTTGTGGATCGCAAATCCCATCCGGTCATCGCGGCGTGTTCTATTACAAATTCGGAGGGGGAACCGAGCTCGGCAAGATCTACGATGAAGGCTTTATCTGGCACCTGCCGTGGAACAGCATGTTCGTCTACAAGACCCAGCTTCAGGAAAACAAAGAAGGGCTGACCGTGCTGTCCTCGGATGGCGCCACCATTCAGCTAGAGGTGTCAATACTGTATCGACCGCTGGCCAATCACATCGACTCGCTCCAGGTTTCTATCGGACCGAACTACTATAATGTCTCGATAGCACCATCGATTCGGACAATTGCCCGAACCGTGGCCGGGCGGTACAAACCGGAGGAGATTTACTCGACCAAACGTGAGGAGATGGGAGCCGCGATTGTCTCTGAGATGCAGGCGGCCATGGCCGACAAGTTCCTTGAGATTGAGAACGTGCTGATCCGGGATGTAAAGATTCCGGCTAAGATCACCGAGGCGATCAACTTCAAACTGACCGCCGACCAGGAAGCACAACGGAAGATGTTCGAGATTGAAAAGGAGAAACTGGAGGCCGACCGAAAACGGGTCGAGGCGAAGGGTATCGCCGACTTCCAGAAGATTGTCGCGACCGGTATCACGCCATCATACTTGAAATGGAAGGGTATCGAGGCTACTTTAACGCTGGCTGAGTCCCAGAATTCCAAGGTGGTCATAATCGGTAGCGGCAAAGACGGCATGCCGCTGATTCTGGGTGGTGACAAGTAGGCGACCAAGAGGTCACCAACTGCACAATGTTGTAGGGCAGGATCCCTGCGATCCTGCCTTGCAAACGTCATGCTGAGCGGAGTCGAAGCATGAGCATGTAGGGCGGGTCCGTCTTCGCCTGCGCGCCGCGGCGTGAACCCGCCATTGCGTGGTGTTGGGCAACCTCGCCCGACACAGGGAAGCCTGACCTTTGTTCTTCGCGTGCTTAAGTGATGTGCGGCGAAGCCATAGTACCCATTTATGGGCGGCTTGACCGGCCTACCTAACCAGCACCATCTTTTTCGTTTGGGTCCTCTCCCCCGCTTCGACTCGATAAAGATATATTCCGCTGGCCACCGACAGACCCGAACCATCGGTCCCATCCCAGGACACACTTGCGTTGAACTTGGCGGTTGTGTGAGTGACAGAGTAGGTCGGCCATTCGGACGAGTTTGCCGAGGCGGCTTGACCGACCGAAAGGCCGGCTTGTGGTTTGGCGTTCGGAGGTGGACGGTCCTCGGTCGCTGCCATAACCGGGCGGCCATGAACAATGAACATCAGCAGCGCCAAGTACCGGACTGTCTTCATCAAACCTCCCAGTATCCACAATATACCCTGCGACCGGCAATCCTGCCAGCCCAAACTTAAGTCAGTGTTGACGAACCTGCCGATTGCCGGGTCGGGGATTGATCCTGTGGCGGACATGACCTGACGCAACCATGTTTGGAGACTCTATCAACAAGCCCTTCGGGGCTTGTTGCAAACCCACTGCGCCGTCAGGTGACGTGCCTTGCGGTGGAGGTGCTGTAAGGCGACTCGCCAGACAGCCAGTGGGTTGGACGGCAGGTGTCGGGCGGAGTCGCCCAACACCACCCACGATATGGACCTTCATCAACAAGCCCTTCAGGGTACGTTGCGGCAGTGTCATCGGCTGTTGAATTGCTGCACAGATGGTGTGAGGGCTGCTTGAGGCACAAACTGATAAACCACCTTCACAATAACGGCAGAGCGCTGCATTTAGACTTTATGGAACCCTGCAACTACCAGCACTTTAACAGATTACCGGCTTGGCCTGGTTCTTGCGTCGTAGGGCCCTGAGACCTTTGTGTATTGACTTATAAGCCGAAAAGGCTATATTGTGATGCTTGAGAAACTAAGCTGGAGTACTACATTAGCTTACTACGAATTGTCACACGAATTGTGTAGGAGCTTAGCAAAAGAAAATGATGCGCTTCTTGGGGGCATGTCGCCCCAAGTGCAAATACAAGGTGGTTGTATATCCACGATCCCCTATCGTGGACGAGATCGCTCCATTGCGATTTCGTGAACTCTTTTGGAGGAATTCAATGATACGATCGAGGTGTCAGAACATACTGTTCATAACGATCGGTTTGATCTTACTTGCACTGCCGGCCTTTGCCGGTGATGGAGCCCTTCCCTCTGTTGATGGCGGCACGCCTCCCGGCGGCAATGGTACGGCCGTCATGCCGACCAGTCTGGTGGCACAGTCCCACGGTCGACAGATCGGCGATACAGTTGTCATAGACGGAACCGGTTTTGACGCCGGTGAAACTGTCTCCATAAAGATATCCCACGGAGACAATCCCGCCAACACAGGGCCGGAGTACGACTCGTTTGAAATAACTGCCGCTCCGGACGGTACGGTAAGAGCGGATTGGGTGATCAGTAACCCTGAGACTGTCTGGCAACCGCTGCTGTTCACAGCTACCGGGGCCAGTTCCAGCCAGTCGGCCAGCACGCTGCTGTCTGAGATCGGTTCAAGGATCACAATCATATCCATACCTGAAGTCATTGTACGAGATTCCACATTCGAAGTATCGGTGTCGCTGGAAGAGGATTGCTGCGACAGTTGTATGACTCCCTTGCCGGGCCGATTGGTAGAGTTCTATATTCACGAGGAACCGTGCGGCGTACCTATCGGCGGCACCCCCGCAGCGACAGCCATCACTGATGCCAACGGCATCGCCACAGCCAGTTTGATTCACTATGATGTCGGAGAGTTTACTTTAGGCGTCAAGTATTGGGGCGAGGACCAGCCGACTGAACAGGAGCCGCCAAACTCTGCCTGTTTCCCTGAAGAGCGGGTGAAAATCCTGGCTTCGATTGACTGCACCTATTTGGAGATTATCCACCATCCGGTTTTGATATCATGCCCACCCGGTCACCTGGGTGAGTTCTTTGTTTGTGCCGGTGAGACCGTTTGTATGCCCACCGACTTGTTCCAT
This sequence comes from Candidatus Zixiibacteriota bacterium, assembly GCA_029860345.1. NCBI lineage: Bacteria > Pseudomonadati > Candidatus Zixiibacteriota > Candidatus Zixiibacteriota bacterium. The sequence goes on from JAOUBJ010000011.1 coordinate 146,717, forward strand.
GAAGGCGCGGGCGGGTTGGTGTTTTCGCTCAGCCCGGACAGTCCGGGTACAATCGATCCGGTGACCGGAGAAATCTGCCTGACCCCGGACACTTCAGGTATCTACGGTGTCCTGGTAATCGCCACCGACTCTATCGGCCAGACCGATGATTGCAACGCCGAATTTACAATTGAGATGAATAGCGCGCCTGCTGTTACCCTTGGCGATGACCTGCTGTTGGGTCCCTGCTATCCGCAACAGATTTGCCTCCCGGTGGATGTTCTGGATGTTGACCAGAACATTGTCAACCTGTCTGCCAATATTGGAACGCTTGGTGAAGGCGAAGTCTGTATCGATATCGAAGAGGCCGGCGTGTACGAATTAATCGTTGAGGTGGTCGATGAATGCGGCGAGACCGACACCGACACGCTGGTTATCACGGCCGACCAGGGTGAGCTTCCATACGTTGACCTGGGCGAGGATTTCGACAGGTTCCTCTGCGGACCGGATCAGGTCTGTATCGATGTAAGTACTATAGAAGTCTATCAGTCTCTTACCACCAGTCTCGGCACCTTTGATTTGGAAACGGGTCAGGTTTGTGTCGATGTTAATCAAGACGGTTCTTATGAAGTGATTGTCGCGGTCACGGATACCTGTGGACAGACCGTGACCGACACGGTTGTCTTCAGTATTACCCTCAACCAGGCGCCCAGTGTAATCGCTTCGGCTGATACGACTGTATACCCTTGCTACCCCAAGTCGATTTGTTTGCCGGTTTCGATAGAGGATGCCGATGGGAATATTGTCGAAATCAGTTCAAGTCTTGGCACTGTCAGTGAGGGATCTCTCTGTCTCGACATCCCGCAGGCGGGATCATACGAAGTTATTATAGAGGCCACCGACGAGTGCGGCGAAACCGATGCCGACACCGTTGTCATAACCGCCGATCCCGGCGAGACACCCTTTGTAACTCTGCCGGACGATTTCGACACGCTGCTCTGCGGCGACGAGACGATTTGTGTCGATGTCGCTACCATAGCCGGCTACGCTTCTGTGACGACCAGTCTTGGCACCTACGACCCGACCACCGGTCAGGTTTGCTTCACCCCCCAGAGCGCCGACCTGTATCGCCTGGTCGTCGAGGTCACCGACACTTGCGGCAACTCAGCCTCCGACGAGATCAACATTCGGGTCTCAATGAACAAGCCGCCGACGATATCGGCGGTGTCGGATACTTCTTTCTACCTCTGTTTCCCGCAAGCGATATGTCTGCCGGTGAACATCGATGACCCCGATAACAATATTGTCGGTGTTTCCACCAGCCTGGGCTATTACGATAACGGCCTGGTCTGTTTCACGCCGTATTCCAGCGGCACATACGAAATCGCTGTGACCGTTACCGACGAATGTGGCGAAAGTGCCTCGACCACGATCAACCTGACCATCATGACCGATCAGGACATCGCTATCGAGTGTCCCAATGACACATCGTTGTCCGTATGCGTAAAAGACACCGTCTGCATACCACTGGCCGGGATACCCGAGTCTGAATATGTCACTGTCGATATATGGGGCCTTAACGCCTGGTATGATCAGGCTAATCACGCCGTTTGTTTCTATACCGAATGTTCCAACCAGAGCTCGATTGAGATCATGGTCAACACACCGTGCAGCACCTACACCTGCGAATTCGATGTCCAGGTGGAATGCAATGTTGACCCGCTGGTGCTGCTGCCGCCTGATACTACCATGATGCTCTGCGACTCCGACAGCATCTGCCTGCCGGTCGGAATAAGCGACCCGAATAACAATCTGGCCGAAATCTCGGTCGAGGGCGGCACGTATGATCCGACAACCGGACTCGTCTGTTTCTTTGCCGATACTGCCGGTACCTACAAAATCACGGTGATCGCCTTTGACGATTGCGGCGCCGAAGCCTGGGATATTGTCTACGTGACGGTCGACTTCAACTCGGCTCCCGTCTGCAACGTCCCCGCCGATACGAGCATCTTCTACTGTGGCACCATGGATATTTCGCTGCCGGTGTCGGGCACGGACGTCGACGGTAATTTGACCGGCTGCACGATCAAGAGCGGCCCCGGACAGCTTGTCGACGGCCTGTGGACCTACACGCCAACCGGTGACGAGACTGTTACCGTAACCATAGAATGCACCGACGAGTGCGGCGCCGCTTGTGAGAGTTCATTCACCGTAAGTTTCGACAAAAACCAGCCGCCGGCGGTGGCCTGTGTTGATTTTCTCGAACCGGTTTTCGTCTGTGATCTGAATAACGAAATCTGTGTCAATGGTTTCGGCGCAATCGACGAGGACGGTAACCTCGACACTATGTGGGTGACTGTCAACGGCGTCGATTACCCAGTCGTGGACAACGGCATCTGCTTCGTACCGACCGAAGGCAGTAACAACATGATTCTGTACGCCGTTGACGATTGCGGCGATACCAGTTGGTGCGACGCTGTGGTCGAGGTTATTGTCAACAGTGCACCGACCTGCCTGCTGCCCGACGATACGACCCTGTTCATTTGTGACCAGGTGGAGCTATGTTTTGATCTGGTAGCGGAAGATATTGACGGCAACCTCTCAGGCTGGGAACTGATCTCCGGTCCCGGCGCTATCAACGGCGACCAGTGGTGCTACGATGCTACGACATCGGAAACTGTCACAGTGACGGTCCGTGGCTTGGATTCCTGCGGTGCCTATTGCGAAAAGACATTTACCGCAACTATCCAGGCCAACCGGGCGCCCGAGGTTGTTTGCCCGGAGTTCCCCGATCCGATATTCGTGTGTGATCTGTCCGAGATATGTCTGGACGGCTTTGTGGCGTCCGATCCCGATGGCAACCTGGATTCGGTGGTCGTGACTGTAAACGCTATAGTGGTACCCTCCGACCAGGGGCGGATTTGCTTCACTCCTCAGGAAGGACCGAACCACATCACGTTTTCCGCGCTCGATTCCTGTGGGGCGGTGTCCCGATGCGAGACAATGGTGGTGGTTGCGCTCAATAGCCAGCCTACATGCATTGTCCCCGATGATACGACAATCTTCCTGTGTGATCTGACCGAGATCACACTACCGGTCACCGCCGCCGACATCGACGGCAACCTGGTCGCTTGCACGATTGTTGACGGACCCGGTCAGATTGTGAACGGTATGTGGACCTACACACCCGGCGGTGATGAGACTGTTACCGTGACCGTACAATGCACCGACGAATGCGGCGCTACTTGCGAGAGTTCGTTCACTGTCGATTTCTCACTGAACAAGCCGCCGGTCGTCGCTTGCGGAGATTTCTTTGAACCTATGTTCCTCTGCGAACTTGAGGAAATCTGTCTCAACGCTTTCGGAGCCATCGATCCCGACGACAACCTTGAATCGGTGTGGGTCACTGTTAACGGTGCCGATTATCCGGTGGTTGAAGGCAGTATCTGCTTTGTGCCGGTCGAAGGCACCAACCTGATGACCCTGTACGCGGTCGATGCTTGTGGCGACACCTCCGCTTGTGGCACTTCGGTTGACATCGTGTTGAATACGGCGCCGACCTGCCTGATGCCCACCGACACCACTCTTTGGAATTGCGGACCGGTGCAACTCTGTCTACCGTTGATGGCCGAAGATACCGATGGTAACTTCTCTGGTTGGGAGTTGATCTCAGGTCCCGGCAGCATTGTCGATAGTTCCTGGTGCTACACTCCTCAGGGTACGGAAACCGTCAGCGTTGTCGCTCGCGCTCTTGACTCATGCGGCGCCTATTGTGACCAGACGTTTTCGGTAACATTCGACCTCAATTCGCCGCCTGAGTTAACGTGTCCCGATGACACTACAATAGCTGCCTGTAACAACAGCGTGATCTGCATCGGTGATTTCCTAGTCGTCGACCCTGATGACAACCTGGAGACGGTCACGGCCACCCTCAACGGCCAGCCGATTACCATGACCGGCGCGACTATCTGTTTCACACCGATAGACGGCGACAACGTATTATCGGTCACGGCCATCGATGCCTGTGGCGCCGAGGCCAGTTGCGAAACAAATGTTACTGTCAACATCAACGAGCCTCCTGTCTGTTATCCGCCAAATGACACGGCTATTGCTCTTTGTGAACCTGAAGAAATCTGTCTTCCGGTATCGGCGTTCGATCCTGACGGCAATTTCGATCATTGCGAAGTAGTCTCCGGAGTTGGGGAAATCGTCGACGGCTATTGGTGTTTCACGCCCGACAAAGCGATCGGCGGAGTGATCACGATTCGTTGCTTCGATAGTTGCGGCGCTTACTGTGAGACCGAGTTTACGGTTGATATCGAACTTAACGAACCACCGATTATATATGACCGCGGGATTGCAGCGGCTTTGTGCGAGATTGGCCAGGTCCGTGAAGTAGGCGCTATCGGCTTCGATCCCGACGGTGACCCGTTGACCTTCATCCTGCTTGATGGACCGGGTACTATAAACTCAGAGACCGGCTTGATCACCTATTACCCCGACACTTCCGGCGTCTACACATTTGAGGTGGCCGCCTACGACACTTGCGCGGGCGATACCGGTTTCGTCTGGGATACTATCAGTATCAACACGCCGCCAGAACTGATCACATTTGATTCCACCATTCAGGTGTGCGGCATTGCCCAGGAAATCTGTTTCGACGTTATCGGCAGCGATCCTGATGGTGATGTGATCACAATTACTCAGGAATCCGGCCCGGGCGTCTTTACGATTCTAACCGACAGTTCCGGGCAGACTTGTTTTATGCCTGAAGATGTCGACAGCGCCACTTACGTCTTCACCTATTGTGTAACCGATCCTTGTACCGGTGCGAAAATCACCAGCGAGATCTGTCCCGAGTGTCCGCCCTGCATACCGGACACTATCAGGATTACGGTGCTGCGCAATCGCCCCCCGGTGGTCGTATGTCCCGACCCGCAGCGGTTCTCCATCTGTGAACCGGAGACGCTCTGTTTCGATTTCAACCCCGGCGATCCGGAACTACAGCAACTGTCGGTGAACATTCTTTCCGGCAACGCCGTCTATGACAACGGCAGCATCTGTTTCGACGCCGTAGGTTCCGATCAGTTCGATATCGTTATAGAAGTTGTCGATGATTGCGATGCCAGCGACACCTGTATAGTCCCGGTGACAATCGAAGGCAACTATGCACCGGTCGTTTCATCGGCCGATGATTTCGAGAAGTTCCTGTGTGAGCCGTCGGAGATTTGTTTCGATGTTGCCGTCTCGGATATTGATCAGGACATTGCTACGATTACCACCAGTTTCGGAACGTACAATCCGGATACCGATCAACTCTGTTTCTACGCCGACACCGCCGGCAGCTACATCATCATCGTAACAGCGACAGATTCCTGCGGAGCTTCAACGTCTGATACGACTACAGTAACGGTGGAATTGAACGAGGCGCCCTATGTCGACGCCGGTGACGATTTCGAAATCGGTCTGTGCGGACTCACCCAGGTTTGTTTCGACCTGACTGTTGGTGACCCCGATGGTAACCTGGTCACGATCCTTTCGAGTATGGGTACGTATGATCCGCTAACCGGCCAAGTCTGTTTCGATGTCGAGTACGACGGTACCTACGAACTTATTATTGAAGCTACCGATGAATGCGACGTGACGGCCGTCGACACTGTCCATGTGACGGTAACGTCCGGCGCCCCGCCATTTGTCGATCTGGGCGCCGACTTAGACCTCGGCCAATGTGAGCCGCGCGAAGTTTGTGTTGATGTCAATACGATTGACGTTTTCCAGTCGCTGACCACGACCCTTGGCGTCTATAACGAAACTACATCGCAAATCTGTTTTACCCCGGAAGGCGGCGGCGAGTACACTATGATCGTCACTGTGGTGGACTCCTGCGATCAAATGGCTGCGGACACAGTTAACATTTTGGTCGGCACCAACCGTCCGCCCATCGCCACCGGCATGCCGGACAGCACGGTCTACCTGTGCTATCCGCAGACCATCTGTCTGCCGATTGAAATCTCCGATCCCGACGGCAACATTCAGAGTATTAATGTGACCGGCGGTTCCTACAACGACGGCCAGGTCTGTTTCACACCATACGATAGCGGCACTTTCGAGATTATCGCCACGGTCACCGACAGTTGCGGTGAGACCGATGCCGACACCGCCTATGTTACGATCCGGACCGATCAGGGCATCCAGATTGTATGCCCCAACGATACTACCATATTCACCTGCGTGGGTGACACATTCTGTCTGCCCATCGGCGGGATTCCGGAAATTGCGGAAGTTAACGTGACGGGGATCAACACCTGGTTTGACGAGGAACTGCAAAGCATCTGCTTCTACTCCGAGTGTGGCAATACCAACAACGTAACCGTCGAGGTCACCACGCCGTGCGGCAGTCACAGTTGCAGCTTTACGGTAGTAATCGAGTGCAACCACGATCCGCTGGTGCTGCTGCCGCCGGACACGACTATGATGTTCTGTGGATCATCGGAGGTCTGTGTGCCGGTGGGTGTCTACGATCCGGACGGCAACCTGGTCGACGTAACCGTCGAAGGCGGACTGTACGATCCGCTTCACGGTCAGGTCTGCTTCAACGCCGACACCGCCGGTGAGTATACCATCGTTGTAACCGCCATAGATGAGTGCGGCGAGTTGGATTCCGATTCGATCAACGTTACCATTGAGTTCAACACGCCGCCGGTCATAATCTACGAATGGGCCGACAGTGTTATAGCCACCTGCGTTCCCGAAGTCTGTGTGCCGATTTCGTTCGGTGATGCCGAGGACAACCTGGTGGAAGTATTGACTGATGTTGGCTACTATGACGAATCTACCGGCGAGATCTGTTTCGTTGCCGAAACTTCCGGCCAGTACTGTGTCAGTGTTATTGCTATCGATGACTGCGACCTGGCTGATACGCTCAACGCCTGTGTGACCGTCGACATCGGTGAGTACGTACAGATCACCTGTCCCGAAGATACCGTGCAAGCCGAGCCGATCTGCGGCCCTGAAACTGTTTGCGTGCCGCTTGATATCATCGGCAACAACTACACGATCACAACATCATTCGGCAGCTACGCAGAAGGTGAACTGTGCTTCCAGGCCGACACTGCGGGAATCTATGAGATTACCGTCATCGGTACGGCCGACTGTAACAGCGATACCTGCGACATTCTGGTGAAGGTCATTATTCCGGATGAAGCAACGATCGCCTGTCCGGCCGATACCGCGCAGCTATTCTGCGGTCCCGATACACTGTGCTTTGACTTTACCGTATCGGCCGCCACGACCAGCGTGGCTGTCTCGGAACCGGCCTATTTGAGTGAAGGCATGGTCTGCGTACCGGTTCTCGAACCGGGTACGATAGAGGTTACGATGATTGCATCGTCCAACTGCAACGCCGACACCTGCGCTTTCACGGTAACGGCAACCTTCAACAGCCCGCCGTCGGTCGTGACAGGTCCCGACACTACCCTGACGGTGTGCGAACCTTATGAGGTTTGTATTCCGTTCACCGCCGACGACCCGGATGATAATATCATAGAGATTTCATCCACGCACGGTGACATTATCGACAACGAAGTCTGCTTCACCCCGGACGGTTTCGGTATTCATGAGGTCATCGTCTCGGTGCGTGATGCTTGCGGTGAAGCTGCCTACGATACTACTTTCGTGAATGTCCTGTCGGGCGGGTCACCGCTGATCGTCTGTCCGCCGACTACGGTGTTTGACACCCTTTGTGGTCCGGACTCAATTTGCATCACCATGCCGATCAGTCCTGCCAACGCGGAAGTTACGATCTCGCCCAATGGTTCATACAATCCCCAAACCGGCGCAATATGTGTTTATATCGACCAGACCGGTCTGTATAGCATCATGGTCACGGCCGAGGCTCAGTGTGGCATTGATACCTGCGTCTTCGATCTTGACGTACAGATTCCCGAGGCGCCGGTGGTATCTTGTCCTTCGAATGTCGATACGCTGCTCTGCCTGACCGAGCCGGTGGAACTTTGCTACCCGGTCTCGGCAACCGGGACCGATATCACTATTTCCGTGTCTTCGCCGGCTGTCTACTCAAACGGCCAGGTCTGTCTGCCGATTGAAGAACCGGGCACCCATGAAGTGACGGTGATCGCCACCGGTCGTTGTGAGGCGGATACCTGCACCACAACAATCAACGTCACGGCCGATCAGCCGCCTGAGCTATTCCTGCCGCAGGAGACGCTCACCTTTGACCGCTGTATCGATGATACGACCTTGATCTGCATTGATGGCATCTACGCCACCGACTTGGAAGGCGGGTTCACTCTGTCGCAGGTCTGCGGACCCGGCGATTTTGAACTGGTCACCGATGACTCAGGCAGGGTCTGCTTCCTGCCCGATGCCTTCGGACTCATCGAGTTCTGTTTTGAAGTCGACGACGGCTGCAACATCACCGATGGTTCCTTCTGGGTCGATATTCAGGAATTGCCGGACTGTGATGTCTGTGTCCGGATGTCTCTCAATAGTCATGAGTGTACGCCGGTGGGATTGATCAAGACGGTCGATCTGATGATCGAAGCTCGCGAGTACCTGGGTGGATTCGACGTCCTGTTGGCCTACGACGCATCGGTGATGGCTTTCACCTTCGCCACTATCGAAGGTTCTGCGGTCGACGGCTGGGAGTATTTCGAGTATCGCATAGGCGCCGCCGATTGTGGCCAGTCCTGCCCCTCGGGCCTGATTCGCTTTGTTGGTATCGCCGATATCAACAATGGTCCGCACCATCCGCCGCCGGACAGTCGACTGCCCCATGGTGTCCTGGTCGAGATGCAGTATCAGGTGGCCAATGACCAAAACCTGGGCGACCAGTTCCTGCCGATCAATTTCGCCTGGTACTCATGCGCCGACAACGCCTTCTCCGACACCTCAGGTAACGACCTGTTTGTGGACGTGCGCATCTTGAACGCCGAGGGCGGCATGATCTGGGATGAGTTGGACGACGTCAATTATCCCGAAGAATCCCGCCCCTTCGGGCTGGGCACGCGCGATGAGTGTTTTGGCGGCGGTAAAGTCGATCCAATCCGCTGCGTCGAATTCATCAACGGTGGCATCTGCGTCATCCACCCGGATTCAATTGACGATCGCGGCGACATCAACCTTAACGGCGTCCCCTATGAGATTGCCGACGCTGTGGTCTTCTCCAACTACTTCATTCATGGATTGGTCGTCTTTGTCGAAAACCTGGCCGGACAGATCGCCGCAACCGATGTCAACGCCGACGGTGTGACCCTCAGTGTGGCCGACCTGGTCTTGCTCATCCGGGTAATCGTAGGTGACGCCGATCCCATACCGAAACTGAATCCGTACCCCGAAGACCTGATTGTGTCGACTGAGGCGCTCGATGGACGATTGAATATCTCGACCGATGCCGTCAGTAACATTGGTGCCGCTTACTTCGTCTTTGATGTCGAACCCGGTACCGAAATAGAACAGCCCTCCCTGGCCGGCGCCGCCGACGACATGGACCTGTTGTACACCGTCGTTGACGGGGAACTCCGTGTGCTGATCTACAATCTGGGTACCAACCGGATTGAAGCGGGCGAGCATAGCCTCATTGAGATTCCCTTCTCAGGCGAGGCCGGACCGATTCTGAAGAGTCAGGAAATCGTCGACTACCATGGCCGTCCATACAACTGTGTCGGCAAGGGTGGCGCCTTGCCCACCGACTTTGGGCTGTCGCAAAACTACCCCAACCCGTTTAATCCGGCCACGACGATCAGTTTCTCGACACCGCAGGCGACAGCCTGGACCCTGCGAATCTACAACGTTACCGGCGCGCTGGTCCGTAGTTTCGAAGGTCAGGCCAATGCCGGCCACCAGTCGGTCACCTGGGATGGCCTCGATAGTCACGGTTCGGCATCGGCATCCGGTGTTTATTTCTATCGCCTCGATGCCGGCAGTTTCAACGATACCAAGAAGATGATTCTCTTGAAATAAAAGACCCACCTTGTATTTTGCCCTTGAACGTCCGGTCAACTTTGGCCGGACGTTCCTATTTATGGTAATCGGTGTTGTGCAAAACGGAGAAGCCGCGGTATAGTTGTTCCAACAACACCAGCCGCACCAACTGGTGCGAGAATGTCATCGGCGACAAGGACAGCACGTGATCCGACGCGGCAATAACTGTTGCATCCAACCCAAAGGCACCACCGACGATGAAACTGATGACGCCGTTTGACCGACCTTGCCAGGCTTCGAGCTGCGCGGCAAATCCACCTGAGTCGTAACTGCGGCCGTTGTCGGCAAGGGCGATGTGAAGACCCTTGCCGAGTTTTTCGGTGATTCGCGGTGCCTCACGTTTCTTGATTTGCGTCGGGTTCAGGCTCTTCGCCGCCTTCTCCGAGGCAAGAACCGTCCAGGAAACCTCAGCCCAGCGTGAGAGCAGTTTCTCATAGTGGGCGCAGCCCTCGCTGACCCAGGTATCTTTATCCTTCCCGATGGCGATGAGACGGATTTTAATCAAGGGGAGCGACCTTGACAATCAGTTGTCGTTGCCGGGGACCGTCGAACTCGCAGAAGTAGACAGCCTGCCAGGTGCCGAGCACAAGTCTGCCGTTTTCAATAAGGATTTGCTGGGAGGAGCCTACAAGTGATGCCTGAACGTGTGCATCGGAGTTGCCCTCGGCATGATGGTATCCGTCGCTCTGTGGTATTTCTTTGCCCAGTTTATACAGAATGTCGCGAGTGACATCAGGATCGGCATTCTCGTTGATGGTAATAGCCGCTGTCGTGTGCGGGACGAAACAATAGACGAATCCTGACAGGTGATCCTGATCGGCTACGATTTCCTGCAACCGCGAGGTAACGTCGATCATCTGTCGGCGCTCCTGAGTCTTAACAGTCAGCGTTTTCATGCGAACAGTGCCTCGGAAAACTGCTGTGGGTCGAACCGCTGCAAGTCATCGATCCCCTCACCCAGGCCAATGAACTCAACGGGAACACCCAGCTCCTCAGAGACGGCGATCATCACGCCGCCTTTGGCCGTACCGTCCAATTTGGTCACGATGATACCGTCGCAACCGACCGCCTCGGTGAACACTTTGACCTGCGACAGTGCATTCTGGCCGGTGGAGCCATCAATAATCAACTTGCTGTATACCGGTGCGCCGGGCGCTGCTTTGTCGATCACCCGTCGAATCTTCTTAAGCTCTTCCATAAGATTGGACTTGGTGTGCAGTCGTCCGGCCGTGTCAACGAGTAAGATATCCACGCCTCGCGCGACGGCCGCTTTGGCTGCATCGAAAGCAACCGCGGCCGGATCGGAACCACTCTGTGAACGAACGATTTCAACATTACTGCGCTGCGCCCAAATTGATATTTGCTCAATGGCCGCCGCGCGAAAAGTGTCACAGGCCGCGATCATGGTTTTCTTTCCCTCGGATGCAAACAGGGTTGCCAGTTTACCGATAGTAGTGGTCTTACCGACACCATTGACGCCGACAATCAACCAGACAATCGGTTTGGCGCTGTCGGTACCCTGCTGGGCCCGGCTTTGGCTTAGGATTACGGCTATCTCTTCCTGCAAAAGGGCCATGACATCGACGCCTTCGGTGAGATTGTTCTGCCTCGCCTTCAGGCGAACGGCCTCGATCAACCTCATGGTAGCCGCTACGCCGACATCGGCTTCTATCAGCACCTGTTCGATTTCCTCAAGCAGTTCATCATCAATGCGACGTCTCAGGACGACTTCAGAGAGCTTTCCGAGGATGTTGTCCTTGGTGCGGCTGAGAGAGTTCTTCAGCTTCTGGAAGGTGTTGAGCATTCTAACGGTCCGGTCAATCCTCGGGGCTGTTGTCGTCGGCGACGGTGAGATCCGATTGCAATCGTTCGGCAATGTTGTCCGGGAGTACTGTCGCTTCATTGTCCACTGAGTCCACTGAGTCACCTGAAGTGGGCTCTGCGCTTTGCACATCGTGCTCATCCGAAGGTTCCGGGTTATTGATCACCAACCGCCCGGTATGTTCATCCTCCGCGACATCTGAGAACTTGACGGCAACAAGCTGCGACACCCCTGGTTGCTCCATAGTGACGCCATAGAGATTCTCGGCGGCCTCCATGGTAATCTTGTTGTGCGTGATGATGACGAACTGTGTTTGAACGCTGAAATTGCGAATGATATTCAAGAAACGTCGGCAGTTGGCGTCATCCAAAGGCGCGTCAATCTCATCGAGAATGCAGAACGGCGACGGCTTGACCAGGTACAGCGAAAAGAGCAAGGCAATCGAGGTCAGGGCTCGTTCGCCGCCCGACATCATGGTGATAGACAAGAGCTTCTTTCCACGTGGCCGTGCGATAATCATGATATCCGATTCCAGCGGATCTGACGGATCCTCAAGGTAGATATCCGCCTCGCCGCCGGTGAAGAGATCCACGAACAGTTTTTTGAAATTGGCTCTGGCCTTTTCGAAAGTCTCCAGGAAGAGTTGCCGCGCGGTATGGTTGATCTTTGAGATAGTCTTTTTCAGATCATCCTTGGCCGTTGTTAGATCGTCAAGTTGCTCTTTGAGGAAGACTTCCCGCTCGTTGGCCTTTCGATATTCCTCCAGGGCCAGGAGGTTCACGGCACCGAAATTCTTCAGACGTTCCTTGCGATCGGTCAAGTAGGCACGCGCTTCTTCGTCGTTGAGTTTGTCGTCAGGTCGTGTCGCTTCGACGGTGTCGATATCAACTTCATACTCATCAAGAATCCGCTGACGAATGGCGCCTATCTCGGAGTCGAAAGTATTGACACGCATTTCCAGTTGATGGATCTGCTCACTCACCGAGTCTTTTTGAGCCCGGACCTCTTTGAGTTGTTCTTCGCGCTTGGACACATGCGTCATCACATCAGACTGTACGGTGCGCATCCGATTCTGACGTTCGGTGGCATCGTCACGCGCACGGAAAACGTCCTTGAGGTCTTTCTCCAACGTAACCACGGTTTCGTCGGCAGAGGCAATCTCTGTGTGGGAGCGTTGAATCTCATTCTGTTTGGCTTCGACACTGCTCTGAATCTCAAGTTTCAACTCGGCCAAATGTGCTATTTTGCTGGCGAATTGCTCGGATCGGCTGCGTGATTCGACTCGCTCGACCTGCAAGCGAGACACATTATCCATAGCCTGCCCGGAACTGCTCTCAAGCGTATCCAGATCGGCGGAGGCTTTGGACATAGTGTCCACCAACTGCTGTTTCTGATCGGCCAGTTGCGTAAAGTCCAGCCCCAGGCTGTATTGTTGCCCGGCCAGCTTCTTGAGTTTATCGGAAAGGTCGCCCTTCTCTTTGGACAGTCGTGCCAGTTCATCGCCAATGGTGCCCAAGCGATACTCGGTTTCGTTTATCTTCCGACCAGCTTCATTGATGTCTTCGACGAGACTTTCCAGCTTGTCGGATAGTCCGGTAGACTCACCGCGAGCTTCGGCTATGGCGGCGTTGTTGGAATCCTTGTCCTTCTGAACCAGTTGTTGCTTCTCAGATATCTCGGTCATCATCCGGTCTTGCTCGGCCAGCTTTTCTTCGCGCCGGAACAACGGGAACTTCTCCTCGGCGCCGCCGGTGATGATGTTCTGACTGTACAGGATACCATCGGTGGAAACTGCGTTGAACCCATAGGGCAGCCGACCGAGGATTTCAGTGGGGTCGGCCGAGGCGGTGAACACGGCGGTGCGAGAGAGAACCGCCTGCATCAATGGTTTCAATCCTTCCTCGGTGTTAACGGAACTGTCCAGCCAACCGAGAAAACTCTCGGTGGGGATTTCGGGACGTTTCACCACCGGATTCAAGGTGCCTGAGTCCGGCACGAGGATTCCGACCTTACCTCGACCCTGCGTTTTGAGATAATTAATAACCTCTTCGGCGCTTGAACGACTGTCGCAGATCATGAAGCCGGCCATCTCGCCAAGGGCGGCTTCCATGGCCGCTTCGAGCCCGGCAGCCGGGACGAACTTCTCAGCGACGGTGCCCTTTATGCCGGTAAAACGATCCCTGATCTCCATTACTTCCACCACGCCGGTAGCATAGCCTTCGTAATGCAGGATCATGTCTTCAAGCAGATTGCGGCGAGCCTGACAGGCTTCCAGAGACGCCCCCAGGTTGGACAGCTCAAGGGTAAGCTCTTCGCCTCGTTCGATCAGTTGCTCCATGCGTTGCGATAGGGAAGCAACCGTTTCCTCGGTGGCCGACTTTTCGGCTTTCACTTCGTCGAGCACCTGTTGTTCGTCCGACAATCGGCTCTGAAGCGATGCTCGATCGGCCTCCTGTTGCGCCACTTGTTCCTCAATAGCGGTCATGGACTCGCCCAGCTCCTGTTGTTGACGAGTCAGGTTACTGTCCTCGGTCTTGCCCGAGGATAGTCTGCCCTCCAGGTCCACCAGTTTCTGGTTGTCCGTATCCTTGACCGTGCGCGCCTCGAGCAACTGTTTGTCGGCTTCAGCCTGAGCTTCTTCGGCCTCCTTCAACCGTTGGGCCAGCTTTTCATGCTCGGCCTCTTGTTCGGTCATTTCCTGCCGGCTTTGTTCTGTCTGTTCGGCTAGAATCTCAGCCCGTGCCTGAAGAGCCTGGATATCATTTTGGTTGCGTTCGATGAGAGTGCGGGCGTTGGCTCTTTTTTCGACCAGCACAGATATTTCTCGCTCCAGTGAATGAGCTTTTTCGGAAACGTCGTACACCTCACCCGAGACACTGCTGAGTTCCTGGTCCAGGTCCAACTGTTCTTTCCGATCAGCTTCCAACTGAGCACTGATTCGGTCGACCGATGCCTCTCGTTCCAGTTTCTGATCGCTCAAAGCGTTGAGTTGATCTCGCAGCTGTTGTTTTTCAGACTGGGCGTTCTTCATTCCGTTCGAGTTAAGGTACAATTCCCAGTCTCTGATATCATTCTGAAGGTCTTGATAGCGCTGCGCCTTCTTCTGCTGCCGATTGAGCGAACGTACCTGAGTCTGCACCTCGGAGTAGATGTCGTTCAGCCTGAGCAGGTCCCCTTCGGTTGCTTCGAGTTTGCGCAGAGCGGCTTTCTTTCGCTGTTTGTACTTGGTGATACCGGCCGCTTCCTCGAAAAGAAATCGGCGTTCCTCGGCCTTGTCGGAAATGACGGCATCGATCATCTCCTGCTGAATGACCGAATAGGAATGCGCCCCCATACCGGTGTCGTAGAACAAATCATGGATGTCGCGCAAACGGCAGGGTACTTTGTTGAGAAGATACTCCGACTCGCCCGACCGGAAGAGACGTCGTGTCACCTGCACCTCGTTGTATTCGGTCGGCAGGATACCTCGATTGTTGATCATCGACAGGGTCACCTCGGACATGCCGAGCGACTTGATTTCACGGGTACCGTTGAAAATGACTTCTTCCATCTTGCTACCGCGCAGGAGACTGACCCGCTGTTCACCAAGCACCCAGCGCAGGGCGTCGAGGATATTGGTCTTGCCGCAGCCATTGGGTCCGACGATGGCCGTGATACCGTTCGAAAACCTGAGTGCCGTCTTGTTGGCGAATGATTTGAAACCGAGGATGTCAAGCCGCTTTAGATACACGATGCCTCCATTGTGATCAATTGTGTTTCCCGACCTGTGACGCCTTGGTGGCGCTCTTGATCGTGGATAGGGTTCGCAGCATGGAGCGATAGATGTTTCGCTCATCGCGCAGATACCTGGTTTTGATCTCCAGGTTGTAGTAGGGCTCACCGAGGTGGTTGCCGCGTCCAACGCGCACCGCTGCCGGGAAGTTCAAGAGGACACCTGAAGTAAATGGTGTCGTGTTCAAATTGAGGTCCAGAATCAGATCGAAATCGAATTCTTTCAATGTTTTTGTATAGCTTTTCTTGGGCAGGCCGGACCAGGTCATCTGGTCGGCGGTAGGGGACAGAATGTGGAAGCCCTTGCGAGGATACATGTCATAAACCCGAACGCCGGGCAGCGATAACAGCGAAATCTCGGCCGCCTTGAACAACTCCTTGATTTCGGGCAGGAACTGTTTTAGCAGAGTGAGTTCTCGCAGGCCGCCGGGCAGACAGATGAGTATGCGCTTCGGCTTAGCCAATGACTTTGGAAAGGCCACCGACTCAGGTTCCATGTTGTTCTTCAGCCGCCTGAGTTGGATCCGTCCGACCATCGACTTGAAACTCATACGCTATAACCTGCCTCCGCCGCTGTCGCTGGATGTCCCGGTCTCCGCTTGTGAAGGAGCCGTCACCTCGGGTTCTGATCCGGCTGAGTCGACGGCGCCGGAGTTCGGGCTTTCGGGAGGTGACGATTGGGGTGTACTCTGAAGTTGTGGCGTACCACTTCGGGATGCCGTCAATGGTCGATCGAGAAACTTCTGTAGGTTGACCTGGTCGATTTCTATGCCGGCGATCCGGCCACTCTCCGGATTACGCAGATTGACTTGTTGGCCGTTGAGTTCGGTCGCTACCGCCGAGGGAACGCCTATCGAGACGCGCAGTCGATACTTGGCCGTGACTTCGTATCGCCGGCCCGGCGTCAGCGTTCGATATATGGCCGTGTCGCCGTCGGAAGTGACCGACGCCCAACTTTCGGTTCGGGCCATCAGAACCAGGGTCATGGGCTGTGGTGCAGAATAGTCAGGAACGTCCCAGTTGTAACCGACCGTGTCGTCGTTGGCCTTAGTTGCCGCAGGCTCAATCTCGGAGTTTGCGCCCGGCAGGGAATCAACTTCGCTCTCGGTGCCGGTATCATCAAAAAACAGTTCATTGGCTACCACCACCAATATGAAAATCACAATTACCGCACCCAGAATATAGCCGAGCTTCTTGAACTGGTTGCCGTTCTTGTCGCTTGCCGTCGAGTCGGATGATGCCAGGGACTTATCACCGGCCGGGGCGGCTGGGGAGGGATCACTGCCTTTGACCGAAGAAGGCTGCTCATCCATAGGCAGGTCTTCGAGGTCCTGTTGAATCGCCTCGACTGTTGCCTCATAATCGATTCCCAGCTCTTCAGCGTAGGATTTGGCGAACAGCTTGAAATAGAGTTCCGATGGCAGCCGGGTTGCATCACCGTCTTCCACCGCCTGAAGGTTGGACTCGGTGATCTTCAGGTTGGTAGCCAGGTCCGCCAGTTCGATCTCCTGGCGCACCCGTTCCATCTGGAGCAGCTTGCCGATCTTTGAATGCAATTCCGTCATAGCCAACTTCGTGTCCGGTCCTACTGTTTAGTTACCAGCAGCCTTTCGGCCAGATTGTCCAGCAAAAGGCGCGGTAAACCGATTACATTATCCAGTCGACCTTCGATTCTGTCAACCAAAAAAGCCCCCATCCCTTGTATACCGTAGGCGCCGGCTTTATCCATCGGCTCGCCACTGTCTATGTATGCCTCCAGTTGTTGGGCGCTGACTGAGTTGAAAAACACTTTGGTCAATTCATAACCGGAGGCCGCGATAGACCCTCGATATGTCAGCGCCACGCCGGTGCAGACCACATGCTGTCGTCCTGAGAGGCTGGTCAGAATGCGCAAAGCATCTGCTTTGTCGGTCGGCTTGCCCAGCAGTTGGTTACCGAGCACTACAATTGTATCGCAGCCGAGAACGATTGCCTCGGCATCGGCATGCTCGGCCACCCAGAGCGCTTTCTCCCCGGCGACACGCTGAGCGAAGTCGTATGGGTCTTCACCCGGCTTGTGATCCTCTCTGACATCTGGGATGATTTGCTCGAATGCCACACCGGTCTCCCCCAGAAGCCTCACCCGACGCGGCGAACCGGAGCCAAGCACCAACCGGTAGCGCAGGGCCAATTGCTTTAGCGACTCAGCCGTCATGGTCGACAATCACCGTCACCGGCCCCACGTTGGTAAAGCGAACATCCATTTTGGCCCCGAACAGACCGGCAGCCACCTTCAGACCGAAACCTCCCAGATGCCTGATAAAGCTGTCATACAGTTGCTCGGCCTGGGCCGGTTCCATCGCTTCATTGTAGGATGGGCGGCGGCCTTTGCGCGTGTCGGCATAGAGAGTGAATTGGGACACTACCATGATTTCACCACCGATGTCCAGCGCCGAGAGATTCATCTTGTCGGCTTCATCCTCAAAAACGCGCAGGTTGATCAGTTTATCTGCCAACCAGGCGCACGACTGTTCCTGGTCGCCCTTCCTGGTACCGAACAACACCAGCAGTCCGGCCGCTGTCGAACTGTGTAGTTTACCGTCGATCCATACTTCAACACCTGATGTTCTTTGCACAACTAGTCGCATAGCACTCCTTTGAGCGTTGAATATACTCAGGTACCGGCTAAAGACAAACGGTTTTAGAAAGTCGACGTAATCAGTATAATATTAGTATAAATCACTTGCAATTGACAGTGGACAGGTATTCTTTTATGCGCATGGAAGCAAAACGTTTGTCTCTCGGAATCGACATCGGTTCGGTGTCGGTAAAACTGGTACTGCTTGAAAACGAGAAAATCGTAGACTCCGCCTATCGTCGTTTTCGCGGGAATCCATTTGAAACACTCAAAGAGTTGCTGGACGAGAAGTTTGGCCACCTGACTTCGCAGCCGGTTTATGTAGGCTGTACCGGAATCGGCGGCAAAACCACGCAGAGCGTTCTGGGTGGTCGATTCTTCGGCGAGATCGGCGCCCTGGCCGAAGGCAGCTATTTCGTGGTACCTGAGGCCAAGACTGTTATTGAGATGGGGGGCGAAGATTCCAAGCTGCTGCTTTTGGACTCAGAGCGCAAACTAGTCGTCGATTTTGCCATGAACGCTCAATGCGCCGCCGGTACCGGGTCGTTTTTGGACCAGCAGGCCGGTAGACTGAAAATCAGCATTGAGGAAGAGTTCGGCCAGATGGCCTTGAAGTCTAAAAACCCACCGCGCATTGCCGGACGCTGTTCGGTCTTTGCCAAGTCCGACATGATTCACTTGCAGCAAGTGGCAACGCCGGACTTTGATATCGTGGCCGGTCTTTGTTTTGCCGTTGCCCGCAATTTCAAAAGCTCAATTGCCCGAGGCAAAAAGTTCGTCAAGCCAATCGCCTTCGAAGGCGGCGTGGCCGCTAACCCCGGCATGGTGCGCGCATTTACTGAGATACTCGATCTGGAACCGGGCGAACTGATTATTCCCGAACACCACAACGTAATCGGCGCGGTCGGCGCCGCGCTTCTGGCCGAACAGAAAGAGGCATTGGTAGACGAGTTTGATCCTGCCAAGATCGAAGCCTATCTCAAGTTTCGGGAAGTACCGGAATCCGGGCGTGCAGCTCTGTCCTTCAATTTCCCAGACACCAAGCACTACGACATTACGCAAGCGAACCGTCCAGATGATATCGACGGCCTTGATGTCTTCCTGGGCATCGATGTCGGCTCACTTTCGACCAACCTTGTCCTGATCGATAAAGATCACCGCGTCATTGCAAGACGCTACCTGATGACCGAAGGTCGCCCCATTGAGGCGGTGCGGCGTGGCCTGGAAGAGATCGGCGAAGAAGTCGGGTCGCGTGTAAACGTCAAAGCGGTCGGCACCACCGGCTCCGGGCGCTACCTGACCTCTGATTTTGTAGGTGGCGACATCGTGCGAAACGAGATTACCGCGCAAGCCACTGCGGCCATTGCCATTGATCCCGAAGTCGACACGATTTTTGAAATCGGCGGGCAGGATTCAAAGTACGTATCGATAGACAAGCGAACCGTCATCGATTTTGAAATGAACAAAGCCTGCGCCGCCGGCACCGGCTCATTCCTGCAGGAGCAAGCTGAGAAACTGGCTATCCGCATCGAGCATGAATTCGGCGAAAAAGCGCTCAAAGCGCAGTGTCCGGTCGGGTGCGGCGAACGTTGTACGGTGTTTATGGAATCCGATCTGGTTGCGCACCAACGTACCGGCGCCAACAAAGATGATCTCATAGCCGGACTGGCCTACTCTATTGTCAGCAACTACCTCACCAAGGTGGTCGGCGACCGACATATCGGTGACAACATTTTCTTCCAGGGCGGCGTGGCCTGGAACAAAGCTGTCGTCGCGGCTTTTGAAAAACTGACCGGCAAAACCGTTACGGTGCCGCCGCACCACGATGTGACCGGCGCTATCGGTGCGGCCATCCTGGCCATCGAGAAGCTCGAGGACCCCAGTTTTGAAACCTCCTTCCGAGGTTTTGACGTGCATAAGCGCAAGTATACGGTCAGCAGTTTCACATGCGAAGACTGCTCCAACCAGTGCGAGATTCACAAGGTCGACCTTGAAGGCGAAGAACCTTTGTATTATGGCAGCCGGTGCGAAAAATACGACGTCTCACAACAGAGTAAAGAGAATCTCCCGCCGGATTATGTCAAGATACGCCAGAAATTGCAGTACAAGCGCTATCTGAAATTCAAGAAACCCGATAAGCCACGAGGGCGTGTCGGTATTCCCAGGGTCCTGCACTTTCTTGAATACTATCCGTTCTGGATGGCTTTCTTTGATTCACTCGGTTACAAAGTGGTCAACTCCGATATATCGGATCAGAGCATCGTCGAGGATGCGCTGGAACTGTTTTCAGCCGAAACCTGCTACCCGATCAAGCTTGTCTATGGACACGTGGCCAACCTGATAAAAAAAGAAGTGGACTACGTCTTCCTTCCCTCGCTGATCAAAGTAGCCGAAGAACACGACGAGAAAAAGGACGGCGCCTATATCTGTCCGTATGTTCAGGCCATCGGATCATCGGTCCGACCCGTTTTCGACTTCGACAAGCTTGACGTCAAACTGATTACATCGGCGATAAAGCTGAGCCATGACACGGCCAATCTCAAGAACGGTCTCAAACAGGTGGCGGCCGATTTCAAACTGTCCGACCGTCAGTTCAAGAGCGCTGTCGAGTGCGGTCTGCGTGCCTACAAAACATACAAACAAGAACTGCACGCCGAGGGCGAAAAGATATTAAGCGAACTGAGACCGGACGAAAAAGTCCTGGTCATAATCAGCCGGCCGTACAACGGCTACGACCCGCGGCTTTCGATGGAACTGCCCGAGAAGATTCGTGACCTCGGTCTCAAAGCCGTACCGCTGGATTTCCTGGCCCCCAACGGTGATGAAACCAGCCCATACATGTACTGGCGCTACGGACGACGGATTCTCGGAGCGGCCGACAGGATTCGCAAGAATCCGAATCTGTTCGCTGTCTATATCACCTCGTTTGGATGTGGACCGGATTCGTTTATTACTCACTTCTTCCGCAAACAAATGTCGGGTAAACCGTATTTGCAACTGGAACTCGATGAACACTCGGCCGATGCCGGCATGATTACCCGATGTGAAGCGTTCATTGACTCGCTGCGCTTCTATGAATTCACACCGCCGGTGTCATCGTTCAACGTTGCAAAACCTGAATATGGCGCAGGCGAAAAGACAATCTACATTCCGAACATGTGCGACCATGCTTACCCGATTCGGGCGGCTATGGAACGGTGCGGACTCAACGCTGAAGTACTCGATGAACCGGATGAACAGACTGTCGAAATCGGCAAGAAATTCTGTTCCGGCAAGGAGTGCTTCCCCTGTGTCACCACTACCGGTGACATGATCAAAAAACTGAGAGACCCCGAAACCGACCGGAAGAACTCGGTCTTCTTCATGCCGGGCGCCGACGGACCGTGTCGGTTTGGTCTGTACAGCCAGTACCACCGGATCGTGCTCGACGATCTTGGCTACCAAGACGTACCGATCTTCTCCCCCAACTCACGCGACGGCTACGCTCAGTTTGGACTTGAGAACACGCCGTTCAGGAAAATTGCCTGGAGCGGTTCGGTGGTTGTCGATTGTCTGATCAAGATGATGCACCGGACTCGTCCCTATGAAGTGAACTCAGGCGAGACCGAGAAGAAATACTACCACCATATAGGCCGTCTCGACCATGCCATACTCAATGACATCTCTATGGAGACGGTGTTGACCGAAGCTGCGGCTGACTTCTCTGAAATTGAGACCAAGGGTGAACGTCGACCGATCGTGGGTGTCGTTGGTGAGATTTATCTGCGCAACAATCGGTTCTCGAACAACTTCCTGATCGAAAAACTTGAAAAGCTCGGCCTTGAGGTCTGGCTGGCTACTTTCTGTGAGTGGCCTATGTATACTTCGCTTGATTTCCGCCGTGACGCATGGTTGAAACGTGACTACAAAGGGCTGCTCAAGGGTTCTATCCAGGTGCTCATGCAACAACGATCTGAACACCAGATGGTCAACACGGTATCCCGCACTCTGGATATTGGGCACGAGTATTCTACCAGCAAGATTCTGGAACTGGCCTCAGCCTATTTGCCGCGCGACTACAAGGGCGAAGCGCTGCTGTCCATCGGCAAAGCGATTGAGATGGCCCAGCAGGGTGCTGGTGGTGTGGTGAACGCTATGCCGTTTAATTGCATGCCGGGCACGGTGGTCAGTTCTTTGTCCAAGAAAGTCTCCGACGACCACGACGGCATCCCCTGGCTGAACATCAGCTACGAAGGCTTGCGCGACTCCGGCGAAGAGACGCGACTGGAAGCTTTCGCCGAACAGGTCAAATCTTTCTCAGGCGGGTTAGCGAAGAGGGTGAAGAGTAGGGTGTGACCTCTGTCACCTCGATGTGATTTTTGTCACCCCGGCGAAGGCCGGGGTCCATCTTCTCCGGTAGGTCGAAACCCGTGCGGTTTCGATAGGTCTCGAAAGAGCGGGGAGGCGAATGGTTTTTGACTGGTCCAAGACAATTTTCCCACTACTAATCGCAGACTGCGGTGAGAACGGCCAGCCGGTGAACCCAAAGTTCTTGGGAACGTGCTTCTTCACCGTGATGGAGGGTTACCCAATCTTCGTGACGGCCAAACATGTAATAGAGGGATACGAGGACAAGATCGGGGACGGCTCCAAAAACCTGTTCTTCGCAACAAGATATGGTAAGAATGATGCCATAGGGCTGCCAGCGGGATCAGGGGTGGCCTTTCACAACCGGATTGATATCGGGATTCTGATTATCGAACCACGGTCCTTCGCTCGGTACAAAGATGAATTCAGACAGTTGGAGATCAGCTACTCCGAACTGCCGTTGGGCACCGAAGTTTTTACATTCGGCTATCCCGACTCCGCCGAAATCTATGACGAATTCTCCAGGAAGAAGGTCCCAACTATCAACAACTTTTGCTTTAAAGGGTATGTTTCAAACATCGCCGACGAATCCGTTGTTGGGGGGACGAAGCGCACGTACTTCCTGAGCTTTTCGGGCATGCCAGGAATAAGTGGTGCACCTCTTGTGAGCAAAGGAGATGACAAGCTGAATTGCGTAGGGCTCGTGTTCAGTAACAAACTACTTGATGGCAGGTACGAGTTCGGCCTAGCTTGCGACGCCGAACCTCTTCTTGATATGAAGACCATTATTAGTGACTTCAAGAATCAGAAGGCATAGGTCCTGGGTGCCAGTCACAACCCTCGTTTGGGACGGGTCTTTTATCGCGTTCATGGTTCGACTCCGCTCACCATGAGGTGGTTGGATAGGTGCGAACTCGCCATGTCCGTCATGCTGGCGGAGGCCAGCATCCAGGTCTTCGAATTCAGAACTGGATTCCGGCCTTCGCCGGAATGACAAAAATGAACTCTTCCCCTGACACCCGTCGCCCCCACCATGAATGGTGGGCCACCCAGACTAGCCTAGGCCCGCACCGACAATAGAGTACAAAATCCCCTTTTACTCTGAATCATTACTGCATATATTAGCGTCTAAGAATTGACGCCGTCTCACTGAGTCTGAAGACTCAGTGAGCACAAGACAAAAACCCCACAGCCCCGCCTGGGGCGGGGTGGGCCACCGAACGGTGACAATGCGTGGAACCGTGCGGTGAAAACGGCGTTAAAGTGAAAAGAAATCTGACGACCTTTTGATAGAACTTGGAGAACCGATGAGCAAACCGATTGAAATTACCGACGACAGCTTCGACGCCGAAGTCCTGCAATCCGACACACCGGTAATCGTCGACTTCTGGGCCACCTGGTGCGGCCCCTGCAAAATGATTGCACCCATCCTTGAAGAAATCGCAACCGAGTACGGCGATAAAGTCAAAGTGACCAAGCTGGACGTTGATTCCAACAACCAGACCGCCGGTAAATATAACATTATGTCGATTCCATCATTGTTGATCTTCCAGAACGGCGAGGTGGTCGACCAAATCGTCGGCGCTGTGCCCAAAGCTCAGTTGACCGACCGGTTGCAGAAGGTGCTGGCTTAGTCTGCTGGATTGTGTCAGGAGCGCAAGGCTCCTGACCTACACAGGCAAGCCTGTTTTTTGCGTTTCGCCTGATGAATCACATTTTGCGCCTCGCGCCCTACGGCCTCACGCTGAGCGCTCACCAACTTCACCCTGAGCGAAGTCGAAGAGTGTCAGGAGCACAGGGCTCCTGACCAGCGGCCCTTTCTCTCCCCCTGAACAACCTGGATAATCTCCACGATACGGGAGCTTTTTGTCTGGAAATCCGTTTTAGAAAGTGGTAGTATGGTGTATAATAGACCGGAGCGAGTCCGGTCAGGAGTATCTGAATGAGTTGGCATGAGATTCTGTCCTGGGTCCTGGTCCTGGCCCTGGGTTTGCTCTTCTTGAAAGTGTTACCCCGTTTCGGCGGTGGCTGAGG
Source organism: Candidatus Zixiibacteriota bacterium (assembly GCA_029860345.1). Taxonomy (NCBI): domain Bacteria; kingdom Pseudomonadati; phylum Candidatus Zixiibacteriota; species Candidatus Zixiibacteriota bacterium. The sequence continues at coordinate 171,289 of JAOUBJ010000011.1, forward strand.
GCCGAAAGTAGATTCTCTCCCGGAGGGAGATGAACAGGATAAGAAAAGTAACTAGGAAGCCGTTCAAGCGTACCATAAAGCTGATAGCTCTGCCCTGAATGGTTTAGCTTAAACAGCCGATATAAAGCACAATGAGACCTTTTCAGTTTCAAAGTCGGCCTAATCGTGGCTCAATGAGTTTCGGGCCGGGTAAACTACTGCCTTTTATCAAGCTGATGCTGATAACCAACGGCGTGATGTTCTTCGCCCAGTATTTCTACCCGGCGCTGACAGGCGCCCTTGGCCTCACTCCGGCCGCCTTCTTCAACCAGTTTCCCAACCTGCTCTACCAGCCGTTTACCTATATGTTCCTGCACGGTGGGTTCGGTCACATATTTTTCAACATGTTCGCCCTCTGGATGTTCGGCACCGAGATCGAAGCCAGTTTCGGCACCAAAAGTTTTGGTAAATTCTATATCTTGGCCGGATTGTCGGGAGCCTTTCTGACCCTGATCGTCAACTCATCGCAACCTTACCCGATGATCGGCGCCTCGGCCGCTATCTACGGTCTGCTGGTAGCCTATTGGATAATGTTCCCCAACCGTCATCTGTACATTTATTTTCTCTTCCCGGTGAAGGTCAAATATGCCATTCCGGGCATGATGATTCTGGGTTTTCTTTTCTCAGGCGGCCATGTCGCCCACTGGGCGCACCTTGGCGGAGCACTGTTCGGACTCGCCTATCTCAAGTTGGACTTGCGTTGGATTAAGCTGGGGCGAAAGATCAAAGATTACAAGTACCAAAGGCAGAGCGCCAAACTCGAGAAGAACCGCGTAAAAGCCGAAGAAATAATGAAACGAGTCGATGAGATCCTGGACAAGATAAATCAAGTCGGTATCGATAATATCAGCAAAGCTGATCGTAAATTCCTCGAGGAAGCGTCAACGCACCTGGCCGACAAGAACATCAAGGATTGAGCAGAGGTATGGCAAAACGAGTATTACTGGCTGAATCGTCGGACACTATCCGGGGAGTTGCTACAACCGTCCTGAGACAGAACGGTTACGACGTGATCTCCGTGGCCACTGCACAGAAAGCGTTGGAAGTGCTTAATCACACCCAACCCAACCTCATTATCACAGGTAGTAGCCTGGCCGGCTCCGGTGGCAGTCTTTTTCACGAACGACTGGCCAGCGACAACCGATTCGCGGCGACGCCTTTGCTCTTGTTGGTCGAGCCCGGCCAACCTTCGCCTGCCTATCCGGATGAAGCCGTCATGAAGCTGCCATTTGACCCAAAAGAGTTCCTGGACCGGGTGGCTGCATTCACTGCTACAACAACGCCCGAACAGCAAGGCTCTCCACTCAATCCGCTGGAGGGGGCCGGCCTTGAGGAAGCTGCAATCGATGCCGCTTTGGGACTTGACCAACTTGAGGTGACTGATTCTGAAGTTATGGACAAAACGACCTTAGGCAAAACCAAGAAGCCCAAAGTCACCGATAAGATGATCGGATTTGACCACTCTGATTCCACCGACACCAACATGAGCGACTCTTCACGGGTCGAGTCAATCCTTATCCAGGAGGAATCCGGCGACATCAAGCCGAACGCCGATTCATCTCATCGCCCAACACCACTGAATGCATCCCGTAA